>JAVEWB010000389.1:0-2958 GCA_034004765.1 Anaerolineae bacterium | reverse complement strand
CTGACACCCTACCTCGCCATCGATCTCCTGGAGCGACTCACCAGTGCCTCCGCACAACTCCGATTATGGAGCGAACACCGCCACGTCACCATCCTGATGCTGGCTTTCAATGATTTCCCCGACCTCACCGCCTTCAAGAACCAGCCGGAAGCCTTACAAGCCGCCATCAATGCCCCCAGCACGGCCTTCGTGCGCGCGAAGGCCGTCATCGAGCAGTATGACGGCATCGTCAATAAAATCGGGATTGGTCCGCAGGGTGCCTATCTGATGGCCCTCTTCGGAGCACCCAAAGCTCACGAGGATGATCCCTTGCGCGCCGTTCTAACCGCGTTGGAGATGCAAGAGACTTCAGCTACACCGCTGCGAGTGGGAGTCAACACCGGCTTCGTCTTTGCCGGTGACGTGGGGACCGATGAGCGGCGGGAATATACCGTGATGGGGGATGCGGTCAATCTGGCCTACCGCCTGATGTCAAGCTGTCCCCCCGGCGAAGTCTGGCTGGGGCCCGACACCGCCCAACACCCAATGGTGGCCCGGCGCATTGCAGGCAAACCCGGACCCGCCCAAAAGCTCAAGGGGAAGCGCGATCCCATCGTTCCCTTTATCGCCAAAGGGGTGCGCCGGGAGATGCAATCACTGACCGACGCGGCAGCCCTGCCCTTTATCGGCCGCAAATCCGAATTTGAAGGCCTTACAGCCGAGCTGCAAGCACTCCACGGAGGAGCAAAGAGCAAAGCTGTCCTACTCATCGGCGAGGCGGGCATCGGGAAAAGCCGCCTGGCTTATGAGGTGGGAGTGCAGGCACAGAAACTGGGCATCCGCGTCCACAGGGGAACCGCGCCCTCCTACGGCGGTCATCTACCCTACGCCGTCTGGGAAAAGCCACTGCTCTCACTGCTGACCCTGGAAGCCGTGCTCCCCGAGAAACGCAATGAGGTCTATCTGAACGCGCTGAACCAGTATGGATTGAAAGCCTGGGCGGCACTCCTGGCCCCTATCATGGGATTGGATCTTCCACCTTCCCCGGAAGTCGCAGCCCTTCCCTTAGAACTCCGCGAGAAACAGCGCCAGGCGACACTGCGAGAGCTGTGGATACAAGCCGCCGGCGAACAGCCTCGTTTGCTGATTCTGGAAAACGCACAGTGGATGCCCACAGCCTCGTTGGAGCTGCTGGATGGGCTGATTGCCGAGCCTCTGTCCGCACCGCTGCTTATCCTGGTCACCTGCCGAGACGAACAGGAGTTCGTCTCACGCTGGGAAACCACGCCGGAGCTGCAAAAGCTTTCATTAGGGCCGCTCTCCCGCAAAGAGACCGTGGAAATGGCCCGTCAGGTCGTCCACGCGCCGCGGCTCCCCACTGAAGTGGAACACTGGATCGTGAAACGCGGGAGCGGCATCCCCCTCTTCACGATCGAAGCCGTTCGAGCACTGGTCGATTCGGGGATGTTGGATAAACACGGCGAGGCATGGGAACTGACACAATCGCTGGAAGCCGCACCGCTCCCTGACACCACCTATGAGGTCATCCAAAGCCGCATCGACCAGCTCGAGCCGCCCAGCCGCCACCTTTTGCGCGCGACCACGGTCGTCGGCGAGCAGATGACCGTCACAATGGTCGTGGCAGGGTATGGCGAGGAGCCCCGCCCCATGGTCGAGCGCCGGCTCCCTACCCTATCCCCCCTTGGATTGGTCCCCGGCGATTTACTGGGCGAAACGCTGATCTTCCGACAGCCGCTGGTCCGCGAGGTCGCCTACCGCGGCCTCCCCTACAGCATCCGAAAGATCATCCACCAGCGCCTCTCCGAATACCTGGATCACTACCGCGAGCACGCCACCTCCAACTGGCTCACGCTGCTCGCCTATCATGCCTTCGAGGGACAGGATTGGGAGACGGCCATCCGTGCGAACCTCGATCTCGGACGGCGTGCTCTGGGGAACTACCTGATGAGCCAGGCCACACAGGCGTTCAAGCGCGTCCTGCAAGCGATGGAAGCCAGCCAGTACCACATACCCGACGCCGCCTTCGAGGCACACCACCTTCTGGCAGAGGCGCTGACCATCCTGGGGGAGTACGATGAAGCCCTGGAGCACCTCGATCAGGCCCGGCAGTGGCTCCCCGATCCCCCCACCACACCGCAGGAGATCAGTCGTGCCGCGCACCTCGAATATCACACGGCGGACATTCTGAAAGTCTTGGGGAACTTCGAGGTCGCTTTCAAAGCGGTGGAGCGCGGGTTGAATCTTCCCGGCGTCGAGAAAACTGTAGAAGGCGCATCCCTCTACCTGATGGGAGCGGGGCTCTTCCATCGCCAGGGCAAATATACCGAAGAAGAGAGTTGGGCCAGCCGCAGTGCCCGCCTGGCGCAGGAACTCCCCGGTGATGACGCCCGCAGGGTGCTCGCACAGGACTGCTACCTGCTGGCCTATCTGGCCTCGCGGCAGGGGAATCCTCAGCGGGCGTTAGAACTGGGGCAAGCGAGCCTGGAGATTTATCAGGAATTGCAAGACCTGCGCGGAGAGATGGACGCGCGCAACAACCTGCTGCTGATCCACCTGGGACTGAGTCAATGGGCAGAGGCCGTGCAGCACGGCGAGCGCGCACTGGGCCTGGCCCAGCGCATCCGCCACAACGAAGGTCAGGCCAAAGTCGCGGCCAACCTGGGGGAAATCTATCGCTATCAGGGGCAGTACAAGAAAGCGCGAGAAGCCTACAGCATGGCACTGGAGCTCACCCGCAGCTTAGGGGTAAGCTATGGTGAGGCCATCATGGAGAACAATCTGGCCGCCATTGCGCTGCGCGAGGGTAATTGGGAAGAGGTCCGCCAGCGGTTGGCCCGTTCGGAGGCGCTCTTCCAGGAGATCGGCGCCGAGGAAATCCTCCCCGAACTCTACCGCCACAAAGCCCAGCTCTACCTGGGGCTCCGACAGCCCAAAGAGGCACTGCACTGGGCGCAGGCC
>JAVEWB010000388.1:0-2977 GCA_034004765.1 Anaerolineae bacterium | reverse complement strand
AACAACGCGCCGTGCGTCGCCGCTGCCATCGCGATATAGCTTCCTACCTCGATGTGGTCGGAGCCGATGGTGAAATCAGCGCCGTGCAGACGATCCACCCCCTGAATGGTCAGCGTGTTAGTGCCCACGCCCTCGATCTGCGCGCCCATCGCAATGAGCAGGCGGCAGAGATCCTGGACATGGGGCTCGGACGCAGCGTTCTGGATGAGAGTCGTGCCCTTTGCCAGCGTCGCCGCCATGATCGCGTTCTCCGTCCCGGTCACACTGGCTTCATCTAACAGGATATCGGCACCACGCAGTCGTGGAGCTTCCAGGCAAAAATAATCGTGGTCTTTCACTTCGGCTCCCAATGCCTGGAAAGCCTGGAAGTGGGTATCCACCCGGCGCCGGCCAATCACGTCACCGCCCGGTGAGGGGATGGTCAGGCTGCCCGTGCGGGCCAAAAACGGGCCGGCGATCAGGATGGAACCGCGAATGGCGCGGAAGAGGTCGCTGCCAACGTTCTGCGCATCCGGTGAGATCACCTGCCGGGCATGGAGCTGCCAGGTGTGCGGATCAAGGCGTTGTACCTCAACGCCGAGGCTCTCCAGTAATTCTCCCATCGTCTCCACATCGCGGATGGCGGGAAGATTGCGCAGGATCACCGGCTCATCGGTCAACAGCGTTGCCGCTAAAGCCGGCAGTGCGGCATTTTTGTTCCCGCTGGGATAGATCTCGCCCCCCAGCGGTACACCCCCCTCGATCACAAAATACTCTGCCATGATGGTTCCCTCCCAAGATTACGTAATAGGCCTTCGAAAGAAAGCGCTTAGCCCGTCCCAGGGCGCGTTGCAGCAAATTCCTGTCTTCGTCCGCCCCCGAGACGGGATCGGAGAACCCAAGAAGAGCAGGGTCTACCTTATCCTTCCACGTCGCGCCGGATTTCCACTACATCGCCGACGTGCAGTCCAAAAGCCGTCCCCGCATGGCCATGCGAGACGGCCAGCTCCAACATCCCTTCACTGCCCACCAGTGCCAACCGTTCTCCGGCGGCCACTTCGCCATACGTGCGGCGGATCGCCCCAAAGTCATGGCCCCCCACAACCACATTGACCGTCTCAGGCTGCAGCACGATCGAATGCAGTGATCCAAACGCAGGGTCCAGGTGCAGGATGTGCCCCTCCCACACCAGCCGTCCGATGCTGGTGATCGCATTGCCAAAATGATCCACGTGCAGGACTTCTCCCAGAATATCCCCGCCGGAAAGATCCAGGTAAGGCGGCGGCAGGCGCACCGGGTCCGTCAGCAAAGAGCCCAACGCCTCCAGCGGCACGCCCGCGGCCAGATAGGCTGCGGCAGGGGCAAAGATATCGCGCCCATGAAACGTCGAACTCACCACCGGGCGCTGATAAGCATGCGCCTCAAGCTGCACAATCATATCCGGAGGCGCAGCGGTCCAAACGTAGGAAAAAACGCCGTTATCCGGTCCGACCAGGAACCCCCACGGCGTTCTGGCAGCCAGCGGGCGCCGTGCCGTCCCTACGCCGGGATCGACCACCACCAGGTGCACGCTCTCCTGAGGGAAATAAGGAATCGCCGTCCACAGCAAATAGGCCGCACTGCGCACACCCTGAGGCGGCACCTCGTGGGTAAGGTCGACAAAGACAACCCCCGGCGCGATGTCCGCCATCACACCCTTCATGAGCCCCACGTAGGCATCCTGCGTCCCGAAATCCGTCGTCAGTGTGATCAGCAACTTACCTCCTTCGCAGCACCATCTGCACCGCCGTGCGCAGCTCATCGATCCGCAGCAGCCACGCAAATAACACGTAAGAAGCACCCCATACGACCAGTCCCCCGATGCTCTGCAACCAGAGATCCTGAGGGCCCAGGCGCAGCCACAGGAGTACAAGGAGCGCCATCCCCAGCGATGCCACCAATGAGCGCACAGACTGCTTCCACAATGAACCGGTCAGCCCCACCCCGATCCGGCGCTGCATAAGGATCAGCAGGACCGCCATCTCCACCAGCGCTGCCAGGGCGTTGGCCAGCGCCAGTCCGCCATGTGCCTTCCAGCCGACACCGGTAAACAGTAGAGGGAGCGAAAGCCCCAACAACAGGTTGAGCACCATCGATCCAATCCCGGCCACCGCAGGGGTCCAGGTATCATGAAGCGCGTAGAAAGCCCGCGCCAGGATCTCGATCAGCGAATGTCCCACCAGCCCCAGTGCAAACAGCGCCAACGCAACGCTCACATCGTCGGTGGACGTCGCCGAGAAAGCACCGCGCTCAAGGGCCAGCGCAATGAAAGGACGTCCCAGCACGATCATCCCCGCCGTCGCCGGCAGCATCAGCACGACCAGCATCCGCAGCATCGAGGCCAGCGTCTGCTGCATCGCCGCGAAGTCGCCGCGCGCCCCCTGATCCGAAAACGTGGGGAAGACCGCCGTCCCCACCGCCTGAGCAAAGATCCCCTGCGGCAGGAGCATCAGGTGCCAGGCATAGTCCAATGCGGAGATGGCCCCCACTCCCAGGCTCGAAGCCAGGCGCGTCGTCACCACCATGTTGATCTGCACCGCCGCAACACCTAACACGCGCGGGGCCATCAGCCGGCCCACCTCACGCACACCGGCATCACGCAGCCCCAGCGTAGGGGTGTAGCGGGCATGGTAGCGCAGCAAGCCGGGAAGCTGAATCAGGAGATGCGCCGCGGAGCCCACCACCATACCGATAGCGGCCCCCATCGTCCCCGAGCCCGTGGCCCCACCGAAAACCGTGCCCGCGATGATGGCGAGATTGTAAAGGATGGGAGCGATCGCCGGAAGTAAGAAGTGCTGGTGGGCATTGAGCGCGCCCATGATGATGCCACTCACCCCAAAGATCCCGGTCGAGAGGAGCATCACGCGCATCAATTCGATGGCACGCTCCTGAACCACCGCATCCGCCGCCGGAGCGACCACGCTCCGCACCAACCAGGGAGCCAGCCCAATCGACAGAA
>JAVEWB010000387.1:0-2989 GCA_034004765.1 Anaerolineae bacterium | reverse complement strand
ACAATCGGGCGCTTTCCAAAGAGAGTGCCAATTGATCCGCCAGGCTCTCCAGAACGATCCGTTCCTGCCGCGTCCACCCTTTACCCTTTCTATCCTTACGGAAGTTGAGAACACCCACCACCTGCTCGCGCACCTTAATCGGCACGGCTAACGTGGCGTCTTCCTCACTGCCCTCCACCGTCTGCCCGGCTTTGACCGCCGCAATCATCTCAGGCTGCCATGCTCCAACCGCCGGGAGAACGATCCCTTTAACATACCGATAGCCCCAACCCGTTCGCCCCATCAGCAAATCCATCCATGCCTGTTGGCTCAACTGTCCATAAGCGCGGCGCGTACTTTCCAAAGCCTGCTGGCTTTCAGTAAACAACCGGGCGTTGTCAATCGCGGTCGCCATCTGATCGGCCATCGTCTGCATCACCGAAATATCCGTCTCATCGAACGCTGCCTCTTCCGTACTCTGCACACTCATCGCGCCGATCACTTTCCCGCGCGACCGCAGCGGCAGTGCCATCTCCGACCGCGTCTCCGGCAGCACCGGATTGTCAAAGCGCACCGCTTCTTCACCCACATCCAGCGCAATCCGTGCCTCCCCGCGCGCCACACACTGACCAATCATCGAGCTGCCGCCGATGGCCAATCTGTGCCTGCGTCCCAGCATCTCGCGCCCGGCATCGCCGGTCCCGGCCCGCAGCACCGCGTACTCTTCGCCCTCATCGACCAGGAACAAGCCCACGTAGTACAGCCCGAAGCGCTCCTGCACCAACTCCACCACCTCGCGCTGCAGCTTGTCCGGGTCCAGCACCGAGGTCGTTGCCCGCGACACCTCGGCAGCCGCTGCCAGTTTAGCAGTACGTTCTGCGACGCGCTGCTCCAGCCCCGACAATGACTCCTGGAGCTTGTCCGCCATCTGGTTGAACGCATGGCCCAGCGCGCCGATCTCATCCTGACTCTTGACCGGCACCCGCCGCGTCAGGTCACCACCGGCAATGGCCAGGGACTCATCCCGCAGAACGCCAATCGGCTTGGCGATTGCACCCGAAATGGCCCAGACCAATGCAGCAAGTATGGCCAGCCCCAATACCGATATACCAACGCTGATCAAGGTCACCCGAGTGACCGGTGCCAGCATCTCCTCCACCGAGACAAAAGTTACCACGTGCCACTTCGTCGACGGCACCGTCGTGTAAATCGCCCACATCTGCCCGGCCTGTCCCAATGGGTCCGGCAGTTCCATGATCCCTGTATCACCGGCTAACATCCGCTCCACCAGTCCGGCCAGCCCCGGCGAATTCACCTTCGCCACCCAGTCCGTCACCGGGTCCCCTTCCGTCAGCCCTTCGATCCCGCTCGCCGCAATGATGCCCCCCGTGCGATCGAACATCAACACGCGTCCCTGCGTCCCTACCTGCAGCGTATCCAGGTTCTGCTTCACATCCTCGATCGGCACATCCACGGTCGCCACTGCAATGAACTCCCCATTCCGGATCACCGGATAGGCGGCCGTCACCATCCAGATGTTCCCCGCTCCTTCGTCGAAGAACGGGAGCGTCCAGTACAGTCCGCCGGTATCCCGCGGCCCCGTGTACCACTCCCATTCCCAGTAGACGTAATCATCGCTGCCAAATTGCACGTATGCAATGGTGCCCCCGGCTCCCCCGCGATAGTAGTATGGCGCGAAATACTTCTGATCCTCGTAGAACGTATAAGGCTCAAAGGAGATCGTCGAGCCATAGATATCCGGGTTTTTCTCCACCACCTCGCGCATCCGCGCGCGCAGGAGGGCCTCGTTGTTCTCGCGATCCATCGCCGAGGCATTCCCCAGCACCACGGGGATGCGCCCCACACCGGCAAAGAAGCCATCGATCTGGCTCACCCGCTCGCCCACCAGATTTCGCGCCTCCTGCTGCACCGAAGACATCAACACACTACGAACAATGCTAGAGGAAAGCCATTCCGTGATCACCAACACCAGGATCAAGCTCCCCAAGACCCTGGCCAGCAATCGGATTCGCAGTGACACATTTCGAAACATGCTCTATTCCTCCCTCTCGATGCCAGCAGCCTGAGGGTCCGAACCCATACGCACCTGAACCTCAGCCAGACTGAGTGCTTCACCCATTTCGCGCAGCGCCGTCTGCAAGACAGCATCCATATCCAGCGTCTCGCGCATGCGCGCACCTATCTGGCTGAGCACCAGCTCACGCGTGGCACGCTCGCGGGTGTTTTCCAAAAGGCGGACATTTTCCAATGCCTGGGTCACATCTTGAACCGCCCGCTGCACAAAGTTGATCTCCCGTCCTGTCCAGGGGTGTTCGAGATCACGCCGCAGCCGCAGCGCACCAATTTGCGTACCCGCGACCTTGAGCGGCACAATCAAGACATTGCGCTCTAAAACCTGGGTCTCGTCTTCCTGCAAGCCTGGGACGTGCTCAGCCTCGACAGGAGCCACACCCGAGAGCGTATACCGGTAGCCGGCGGCGTGTTCGAGCCGCTCGGCCCAGCCGTGCAGCAGCTCCAATCCCTGCGTCGCTTTCAATTCCCGCAGCGCCCGCTGGCTCTCGCCAAACAGACGCGCATTCTCGATAGCAACCGCAAGCTGATCTGCCAGGATCCGCAGGGTCGTGATATCTTCGCCCGAGAAAGCCTCAGGCTCCACACTCTGGACATCCAAAACACCAATCACCTGTCCATGTGCGCTCAAGGGCAGAGCCATCTCAGAGCGGGTCAGAGGGAGATCCGGGTTCTTCACCCAAACTGAGTCCTCACCCACATCGAACGCGACACGCGGTTTTCCCTCGCGCGCGACATACCCCACAATGCCCTCTCCAAGCCGCAATCGGTGCTGACGCCCCAGCATCTGCTTGCCCCCTTCCGAGGAAACCGCGCGGAGGACGGCCCAGGTAGCCGACTCATCCAGAAGGAAGATGCCCGCATGATAAAACCCAAAACGCTCGGAGATAAGCGTTGCCACTTCTCGAAGCAGTGTTTC
>JAVEWB010000386.1:0-3002 GCA_034004765.1 Anaerolineae bacterium | reverse complement strand
GCTTGCCGGAAAGACCCACATCTGCAAGGGGATGTCATTCTGGAAGGTATCGCTCAGCAAGAACTCGATGAAGGCTTCCGCCAGATCGCGATTGGGCGTGTTCTTGAGGATGCCCGCGAACTCGATCTGCGAGAAGCAGGTCCCCGGAGCGGTCACCGCGCCGGTAGGGGGTTCTTGCAGTGCTCCCTCGCTGAAGTAAACCTCGGCGGCGGGACTGGTGGCGTAGCCGACAACCAGCGGGCGCGTGCCCTCGCTGAAGCTCCCGCCGCTGAACTCGGTGTAGTAGGCGGTATCCCACCCGTCCACCACCAGCACGTCGTTGTCGTAAAGGCCTTTCCAGAAGTCCAGGTAGGTGTACTCGCCGGATTCTCCGAAGACGTCAATGGTGGTGAGCAGGAAGGCCAGCCCCGGTGAGGAGGAGGCGGGGTTCTCTACGACCAGCATCCCTTTATAGTCCGGCTCCGTCAGCTCTTTCAGGCTCTGTGGGGCCGATAGCCCGAGGGCTTCAAGCGCTGCTTTGTCGTAGTTGAGGCAGACATCCCCGAAGTCGGTAGGCACCACGCGGTACTCCGGATCGAGCTGCAGCGCCTCCGGAATGTGCTCCAGGGCCTGGGCCTGATAGGGCTCGAAAATCTCCGCTTCCAGGGCACGGCTGAGGAAGGTGTTGTCGAGCCCGTACAGCACGTCCGCCTGCGGCGTGTCGCGGCTGAGGATGGCCTGATTGAGCATCTTGCCGGCGTCCCCGGCCTGGAAGAACTGCACGGTGACGTCGTGCTCTTCCTCGAACTGCTTGACCACCTCTTCGCTGACGCTGAAGCTGTCGTAGGTCATCACCCGCAGCGTGCGCGGCCCCTCCGGTGCTTTCGCACACCCTGCCACCAAAACCAGCACAATCATCCCTATTCCAATCCATCGTCTCGTATGCATCTTACCCCTCCTTGTTTTTTAGAGCGTCTCTGATCATGGCATTTTCGTGTCTCAGCTCAAAACGCTCTTCCTTCTCTGACGTTTGCCGTTTGACGTATGACTTTGCTATCTCCACATTTCACGGATCACGTTTTCACGTTTTACGCATCCCGTTTCTTTTCGTGCAAGCACCACACCATCCCCTCCTCCACGTGCACCGTCGCTTCTTCGTCTTCGAGGACATTGCTCACGCCGCGCGCCTGGCCGAAGTGCAGCGTCTCGCTGCGCAGCGGGTAGGTAAGCCCTTCCGTAGTAACGCCTTGGGCATCTCCGCCCAAAGGGATCAGCGAGAGCGTATCGCCGGTTTTCCCACGGATATAGACGGTCTCTCCTCCCCGGATGACGCTGATCTCCCAGTCGCCATCGGCAAGGAGCACCGGGATCCCGCGCAGCGAGGGGAGTGCGAGCAGCAGCAGGTTGGCCAGCTCCTGGTCGGGACGTCCCCCCAGCGCGCCTAACACAACGATGGCTTCGATGTCCTCCTGTGGAAGACCCGCCGCCCAGAGCAGGGCCAGCTCCAGATCGGTCTCGTCTTTGGCGGGGGGGTAGGGATGAAAGACTGTCCCTGCTGTTTCCAGCGCCGACCGGCTCTCCGGGGGGAACGAGTCCAGGTCGCCGATGATGTGTGCCGGGATCAGCCCTGCATTCAACACGTGCCGGGTTCCGCCATCGGCGGCAATTACCAGGTCGCCCGGGCGGACCCAGCGAGCGGCTTCGGCAGCAGGATCGGCGAGCATGCCATTGGCAAAGAGTATGATGCGCATCGCAGCTCCTTATAACAAAAATCCCCGCCAGCAGGTCGGCTGGGCGGGGCATTTACTTGAGTGGCCTTCCTTCGCTGGTATGATCCAGATCAGGTTCGAGGGTCGATGTCGGTTAGGGACATCCTCTCAGTCCGGCTCTCCCGGGCTCCCCTGGCGTTATGATTCTTTTAGGGTACCAATTTATTATACCACCGATTTCTTTGAAGGGGGCGTGGGCGCGGCGAAACCGCGCTCTATTTCCCCACCTCTATTTTGTGCGGGGATCGATGTGTTGCAGGATGGCAGCGATTGGAAAGCCGATGACGGTTGGGATCCAGAGGGAGAGGATGCGATAGGCCAGGATGACTAAGACGGCGACGGCCTTGGGGACCCCCAGGCTGCTGTAGAGGGCGGCCATGGTTCCTTCGACGACGCCGATGCCGTTGGGCAGGAGGGTCACCTTGCCTAGAAACAGGGCAAGCCCATACCCGGCTAACAGGGTTTCGAAAGTGATGACATATCCCGCAGCAATGAAGAGAAAGTAGAGCGTGAGGATATCAAACGTGACAATGAAGAGTGCACCTGCAAGCGGGGCGCGCCATCCTCCTGCCCGCAGGTTAGCCCATATAGTGTAGAGGCGGGTAATGGTCTCCTGGATGACGGCGGGATTGTAGGGGCGCTTGCGCAGAGCAGCCCAGCGGGCAGCCAGCGTCTTTGCCAGCATGATGAGCGCTGGCTGATGCCGGGCTCCCCAAAGGATCAAGCCACCAGCGGCTACGAGTAAAGCCAGTGCCACCCTGAAGATAGTGAGTTGCATGGGTGTGAGGTCGCCCAGAATCAGCAGGTTGATCAGGCTGGCGATGCTGATGATGAGCAGGAGGGTGGTATTCAGCGTAGCCGGGAGCCATCCGATTACCAGAGCGCCTGTCCTACCGATATTGTGTTTTCGTGTCCAATGAAGAATCGCAGCCGTGCTTCCTACTACGCCTCCTGCGACCAGTCCTACACTTGCAGCCCCCAGTGTGATTGCCATGCCGAGGGGAATCGAGAGCCGTCTCTTTGTCAATGCCGCCAGGGAACGGATCAGGTAGCCATTGCTGACATAGCATAGCAATTGGGCAAGCACTGCCAGCGCGACGGCCCACCAGGCCATCTCTTTGATGACCTGAAGGGAGTGTTCCAGCGTGGTCAATTGTGGCAGGAGGAGGTGCACGGCCAATCCAAGAAGGATAAGCGTGGGTAAATACTGCCGGACCCGCGACCTGCGTTGCGGGAGGGCTGGGGTGGATAGGG
>JAVEWB010000385.1:0-3009 GCA_034004765.1 Anaerolineae bacterium | reverse complement strand
GTCAGAGCTTGTACCAGGCTCCTTGACCTCGTCTTGGGGTCGGGCAAAAGCAGGGGGCACCGGAAGTCGCCCCCGAGGACGGGACTTAGAGCCATACTGACTGGCCAGACGATGGGCCATACGCAAAACGCCCCCGCCCCGGGGGCGTAGAGCTTTCGTTTCTGGGGAAGCGCGTCAGAGCTTGCGGGCGTAAGTCTCGCCGCGGCGCTTCTCTATCCAGTCGCCGACCTCCCAGTCGGGCATCCGGCCTTCCTTGCGGGTGCGGCCGTTGGTCATGCGAATGTAGGCGTAGGTCCGCTGTTCCCAGTGCCAATCGCCGTCGCCGTCGTCGACGCGGATGCGCTCTGTCCGGATGTCCACGATTTGCCCTTTCCAGTTTTGGAGCATGGAGAACGCCAGCAGCACGAAGCTCAGCAGCGCCGCCAGCCCCACGCCCAAGAGCACCATCGGTTCTTCCCGTCCCCAGATGAAGTAGACCACGACGGCGATGATGATCCAGATCACGCCTCCCAGGGCGAAGGTGAGCAGGGGCTTCAGACAGCCGACGGAGTCCTGCTTCTGTGCCGGATAGGGCTGAGCGCCTTGCGGCTGATAGGCCTGTGCGACTGGCTGCGGCTGGTAGGTCTGTTGGGGTTGCTGCGGCGGGTAAGCCTGCGGATAGGGAACTTGAGCAGACGGAGGCGGGGGTGGCGTGACTGGGGGCGCCGCCGGAACCCACTGCCCGTTCTGATAGACGTGCCACTGGCCGGTGTGCTCCTGAGGCATCCACAAGCGGCCCCAGGGGTCGGTCACCCGCAGCTCATTCAACGCGGCGCGATAGCGTGCCATATCCAGCTTCCCCGCACGGAGCTGCCCTTCCAGCCATTGGAACCGCGCATCGGCTTCTTGGAAGTTCATGATGGCTGTCCTCCGGTTTATCCGAATTCTTTGAGAAATTCTTGCAAGTTGTGCCGGACGGCGTAGGCGGCGGCCTCGGCCCGGTTGGTTAGCCCCAGCTTGGCAAGGATGCTGCTCACGTAGTTGCGGACGGTCCCCTCGCCTAAGAAAAGCTCGATGGCAATCTCCTTGTTCGTCCGGCCCTCGGCGACCAGGCCCAGGACCCGCAGCTCCTGCTCGGTCAGGTCCGTGAACGCGGCAGCCTGCTCCTGCCGGGCGGCCTGGCGCACGCGCTCCAGTACCCGCTGGGTCAGCGTCGGATCCAACAACGCCTCGCCGCGCCCGATGCACTGGATGGCCCGCACCAGATCATCGCCGCCCACCTGTTTGAGGACGTACCCCGAAGCGCCGGCGTTGATCGCATCGAAGAGCATCTCATCCTCGGCATAGGAGGTCAGCATGATCACGTGCGTTTCGGGGACGGCCAGCTTGATGGTGCGGCAGGCCTCGATGCCGTTAGCGCCGGGGAGCCGGATGTCCATGACGACGATATTCGGACGGTGCTGTTTTACCTTCTCCAGAGCTTCTTCGGCGGACCCGGCCTCGTCCACGACGGCAAAGTCGGGATTGCGGCTCAGGAGCGCCCGCAGCCCCAGTCGGACTATTTCGTGATCGTCTACAATCAAGATTCGCTGCATAGTTTTGCCTCAATACGGTATCGTAAGGTGTAATTTGACCCCCTCACCGGGGGCACTTTCGATCTTCAATTTGCCATCCAACAAGCGGGCACGTTCGCGGATGTTGCGCAGCCCGTAGCCTTTCCCCAGTACCAGCGTCTCCATGCCTACCCCGTCGTCGGAGATGGTCAGGTCGAGCGTTTCGGGTGCATAGATCAGCGAGAGCTTCACGACGCGGGCGTGCGCGTGGCGGGAGGTGTTGGTGATTGCCTCCCGCACGATCTGGAAAATGTGCCGCCGCCGCTCCATCGTGATGATGTGGCTGGGCTCCCCGGAAATCTGCACATCCGTTTCCAGGAGGGTGTTGATGTGGAAGTCGCGCATCAGGCGGCGCAGCCCCGGCTCCAGGTCGTCGTCCGGCATGTCGCTGCGCAGGTCGAAGATGTAGCGGCGGATGTCCTGGATGGTCTGGTTCAGGTTCTCCAAGATGCGGCTCAACTGTGCCTGTGCCTTCTCCGGCTCCGTGGGCAGGATGTGCTGCACGCTCTCCAGCATCAGGCCGGAGGCGTAGATCGACTGGATGATGCCGTCGTGCAGCTCCCGCCCGATCCGCTCGCGGTCCGAGGAGAGCGCCTGGATGTGCTCGACGTTCTCGATCCACTCCTCGATCCGCGTCTGCATCTTGGTCAGTGTCAGCATCAGCCCGACTGCCCAGAGCAGCCCCACCGCCGCCCAAATGAGATCGGCAGGACAGGGGAGCAGTGTGGTGTTCACGTAGTTCGCCGGCGGGAAGGGGGCTGGCGGGACCATGATCAGGTTGAACAGGCCAAAGGCCGCGGCGGTGACCTCGCTCAGCCGCAGGTAGGGTCGAATGCGCAGCCGCCACTCCTTCTCCAACGTCTCATAGCTCTGGCGGCGGATACCAATGCCGGTCAGCAGCCCGCCAGGGAACGCCAGCAGGTAGCGGGCAATGACCTCGCTGATGTGCGCGGTTGTTTCTATATGAGGGAGGGTGAAAGCAATCGCGGCGACGTAAGGGACGACCCAGGTTGCCTGGAGGATCAGCACCAGCCGATCAATCCGTGCCGGCGGGGCTTGCCGGGGCAGGAAGGTCTGGAGCCCGAAGGCGAGGAGGTAGGCGTAGCCGCACAGCAGGATGCCGGTCCGCAGCACAGGAGGGAACAGGGACGTGCGTTCCAGCAGGGGGGCGAGGAGGTCATTCCAGGCGACGAGGGACTCACAGAATGCAAAAATGCCCAACCAGGCGAGCCGCCGGGCCAGGAGAATCCGGTGGCTCCTGTATTGCAGAAAAGCAATGACCAGGCTCAAGACGAAGAAAGTGAGCCCATGCAGAAATGCCCCCAGGACCGTCCAGGTTGTCATGTTCCCCCTTATCTAAGAGTATACCACAGGTGAGGGGGAAAGAAATTATGGGGACGGTTCAAATTGTTAGCTG
>JAVEWB010000384.1:0-3029 GCA_034004765.1 Anaerolineae bacterium | reverse complement strand
AGTGCCTCCTTGGTACTTTCAATATAGTCCCATCACCACAAGTTGTCAAAAAAAAGTTTTAGGACGTGGCGAAGCCACGTCCTAAAACTCTAAACCCTTTTACGCAGTTCCCATCTGATAAGAAACCCCGTACTCCGCCTCCAGCGTGCGGCGGAACTGGCGCGTGTAGAGGTCATAGTAGTGCCCGCGCGCACGGATAAGCTCAGCATGCGACCCCATCTCCACGATGGAGCCATGCTGGATCACCAGGATCCGGTCGGCGCGCTTGATCGTCGAGAGACGGTGCGCGATGACAAAACTCGTCCGCCCCTGCATAACCGCCTCCATCCCCTTCTGGATGCTGGCCTCGGTCAGTGTGTCCACCGAGCTTGTCGCTTCATCCATGATCAGGATGTCCGGATCGGCCAGCACCGCGCGCGCCAGGCTGATGAGCTGCTTCTGCCCTACGGAGAGCAGCCCGCCGCCCTCACCGACCTCCTCGTCATAGCCCTGCTCCAGCCCCACAATGAAGTCGTGGGCCTGAGCAACCTTCGCCGCCTGAACGACCTCTTCATCGGTCGCCTCCAGCCGTCCGTAGCGGATGTTCTCGCGGATGGTCCCGGAGAAAAGGTGCGGCGTTTGCAGCACCACGCCGATACGGGACTGGATCGCGTGCTGCGCCATCTCCGTATAGTCCCGTCCGGCGATGCGGATCACGCCGCCCGTCGGCTCGTAGAAGCGGCAGAGCAGGTTCACGATGGTGGACTTCCCACCGCCCGTCGGCCCGACCAGCGCAATATGCTCCCCTTCTCCTACGTGCAGGTCGAAGTCCGTGAGCACCTCTTCACCCTTCTCATCATAGCAGAAGCTCACCCCGTCGAAGTCGATGTCGCCGCGCAGCGTGCCGGGATCCAGCGCACTCTCCCGGTCGACCACGTCCGGCCGCGCGTCGATGAGCGAGAAGATACGCTCCGCAGAGGCCAGGGACTGCTGCATATCCGCGTAAACCCGCGCCAGATCCTGAATCGGCCACATCATGAACGTGAGATAGGCAAGAAAAGCCTGGATCCCCCCGACCGTGATGCTCTGCGTCGTGAGCTGCCAGCCACCGTACCAGATCACCGCACCCACTGCGAGTGCGCCCACGAACTCCACCAGCGGCAGGAACAGCGCCGAGAGCCAGGCGGCGCGATAGGCCGCCTGGTACATGGCACCGGACTTACTGCCGAACTCCACCAGGTTCTGCTCCTCCCGTACCAGCGCCTTCACCACCCGGACGCCGGAGATATTCTCATTGTAAGCGCCGGTCAGTTCCGAATTCAGTTTGCGCACCTTACGGTACTCCACCAGGATGCGCTTCTTGAACCAGATGGAGATCCAGGCCAGGAAAGGTACCATGACCAGGATAAGCAGTGCCAGGCGTACATTGATCAACGCCATGAAGACCAGCGAGGTGCAGATGTTCAGCACCGCCCAGGTGGCATCGACTAACCCCCAGGTGACCAGGTCGGCGATGCGCTGAGAATCGGACGTCACGCGCGACATGATCCAGCCGACCGGCGTCTTGTCGAAGTAGGAGAACGAAAGGGTCTGCAAATGCTCGAAAAGCTCCTTGCGGATGTCGTACTGCACCCGTTCTCCCAACACACTCGCCAGGTAGATAAAGCCGAAGACCTGCGCCGCCTCCAGCAGCACCAGACTGGCATACGTTTCGGCCAGCGTCTTCAGCCGGGCGAAATCCCCCATCAGGATTCCCTCATCGATCATCTGTTTGCCCAGGTAAGTGAAATAGGCATCCATGACCGAGGTGGCCGCCACCAGGATGACAAAGCCGACTCCCCAAAACCAGTACGGCCGTATCTGCTGCAGCATGCGCACCAGCACCTTGCCGTTGAATTGGGTCGTAAATTCTTCTTCTTCGAACTCATAGTCCGACATGGGACACCTCTATCTCTCTCTCAACTTCCTGCTCGATGCGGGACTGGAGCTCGTAAATCGTCTTATACAGCCCTTCCTCCCGCGCCAGCATCTCGTGCGTGCCCTGCTGAACCACGCGCCCGCCATCGAGGACCAGGATCAGATCCGCCCGCATCACCGATTGGATGCGATGCGCAACGATGAAGCTGGTCCGCCCTTCCATCAGTCGATCCAGCGCCGCGTCGATCTGCATCTCCGTCTCCGTATCCACCGACGACGTGGCTGCATCTAAGATCAAGAGGCGAGGATTCTTGAGCAAAGTCCGCGCAATCGCAATGCGCTGACGCTGGCCTCCGGAGAGCGTCACCCCTTTTTCCCCTATCAGAGTGTCATACCCCTTAGGGAAAGTCAGAATCACATCGTGGATCGCTGCCGACCTGGCTGCTTCTACAACCTCCTCATCGGTCACCGGTCGCCCCGCGCCGTAGGCGATATTCTCGCGGATCGAGCGAGAGAACAGGAACGGCTCCTGCTCGACAACCCCGATCTGGCGGCGCAGCTCCCCCTTGGAGTACTCCCGAAGCTCCACACCGTCGAGCCAGATATGCCCGGCGTTGTGCTCATAGAAGCGCAGCAGCAGATTGACGATGCTCGTCTTGCCCGACCCGGTCGCCCCCAGGAGCGCAATCTTCTGCCCCGGCTGCACCCGGAAAGAGATATCCTGCAGCACATCCTTGATCTCCCGATCACCGTGCCCATTGGAACCCTCGCCATCTACTGGGGCAGGGGCATACGCAAAGCGCACGTCCTCGAAGATCACCTCGCCGCGCAGCGGACGCCCCTCCAGGTGGAAACTGCCCGCAACGAGATCCTCGCGTTCCTCGGCAATGATAGCCGAAACCCGCTCATAAGAGACCAACCCGGTGGACACCTGAACGATCAAACGGCCCAGGTTGCGCATCGGCCAGACGATCCAGACGATCATGCCGCTGATGGCCACGTAAGTCCCCAGCGTCATCTCACTGCGCATCACCATGAGCGCCCCCAACACCAGCACCAACAGCGTCTGCGCCGAACAGATCGTATCGGAGAGCGGCCAGTAGAGCGAGTGCAGCATCGACAGCCGCTTGCCG
>JAVEWB010000030.1:7515-14050 GCA_034004765.1 Anaerolineae bacterium | reverse complement strand
GCCTACGACCGGCTGATCGAGGAGACCGATCCCAAGGCACGGGCCGCGCTCATCGGCTTGGCAGGAGAGCAGCGGGTTTTGTACGCGGCGGTCATGCAGGGCGGACAGTCCCACAGCCGGGCGGCGGGGCGGGACGGCCTGGGTGCACTGTTGGCCAGCAAGCACGTCAAGGCGATCGTGGCGCGGGGACAGGATCGCCTGACTTACGCCGACCCCACCGCGTTCCGCGAGGTGGTCAGTGCGTTGATCCCTCTGATCAAGGAGGGAAGCAAAGGGATGGCACGCTACGGTACCGGCGGCGGTATGACCGGCTGTGATTATCTGGGGGACCTGCCGGTCCACAACTGGGCGGGCGGCGCGTGGCCGGAGGGCGCGCAGGCGATCTCCGGCCAGGTGATGCGCGAGCACTACTGGACCCGCGACACCTTCTGCTTTGCCTGTCCTATCGGCTGCGGCAAGGCCGTTGAGATCAAGAAAGGTCCCTATGCAGGGGTGAGCGGCGAGGGGCCGGAGTATGAGACCCTGGCGGGCTTCGGTTCGCTCCTGGAACTTGCGGATTGGGAGGCCATCGCACGGGCCAATGATCTCTGCAACCGCCTGGGATTGGACACGATCAGCACCTCCGGCGTCATCGCCTTTGCTATCGAGGCCTTCGAGCACGGGCTGATCCCCCTCGATGAGCTGGGGGGTGTGCCCCTGGCCTGGGGCGAGCCGGAGGGCATCCTCGCGCTGATCCCGCGAATTGCATCGCGTGAGGGGGCCGGCGCTTACCTGGCCGACGGCGTCCGCAGCGCCGCGCAGCATCTAGGGCATGGCTCCGAGGTCTACGCTATCCACGTCAAGGGGCTGGAGATGGCCTATCACGACCCCCGCGCCTGTCTCTCGATGGCGGCCAATTACGCCACCGCGAACCGGGGAGCGTGTCACCTGGAAGGGTTGACTTACTGGGCGATGTATGGCCTGGACGTTCAGGCCTGGGCGCCGGAGCCCTACGACAGCGCGTCAGTAACCGGGGCCGGACGCAATGCGATCGCGTTTCAGGATTACCTCTCGCTTTTCAACCCCTTGGGGGTGTGCAAGTTCGTCGCCAAGACGATTCACGACCGGATCCCCGCGCTGATCAACACGGCGACGGGCTGGGGACTGACCGACGAGGAAGTCTGGCGCATCGGCGCGCGCGTGTTCAACCTGAAGCGCGTGCTCAACAACCGACTCGGCATCACGCGGGCGGATGATACGCTGCCCGAGCGCCTGCTCACGCAGCCGCGCCCCTCAGGCCTGGCGGCGGGGCGGGTACCGGACCTGGAGGCGATGTTGGAGGAGTACTACGCCGCGCGCGGCTGGCTCCCCGATGGCCGCCCGTCCCCGGAGACCCTGGCGGCGTTGGGGATCGAAGGACTGTAGGCTTTTGAGTGAACACGAGGGTCTGTGTCATCTGTGCACTACTGCTGTGACTCTCCGGCCTGATGTAGGACAGCGTTATAAACTCTATCACTCAGGTGGAACTGCCTGGATCGGAGATCATCAAGTAAGGGGCGGATTTCGGCGATGTGTCCTTGGCGCTTTGCCAGCAACAACAGGCCTATCGTGCCAATATGAGGCAGATCCAAAATGATGGCAACACGGCGAGCTTTGCTCTCATCCAATAAAACCCAATCGGCTTTCCATTCCTCTGCCAGTACCAATGTCTCAGCTTCGCCAGGGTCTAGTTCGACCTGTAAGTAGCGGACTTTCGCAGCATCCTTTGGGGCTTGGATGTGAACCCACGTGGCCGCGCGGATTTCGGAGGCACCAGGGCGTTGGCGTGCATTAACAACCACTTCTTCATAGACCGCTTGGGAAATGATGATGCTGGTGAACAGTTGCTGCAGAAGTGTGAAGTGGCTAATCTTGGCCAGCGCGATGAGGGGCGTTGCGTCTGCAACGACGATCACGCCATGTCCTCCGCCGCTAAACGTTCAACGGCTTTGAACTCGTCTTCTAATTCCTCCTCGCTGTAGTCGATGACGGGGATCTGGTTGCTCGAGAGGAGTTCGATGAAATCCCAGCGGGAGAGGCCCGCCAGTCGCGCCGCTTGCCCCAGGGAAAGAGTGTGATCTTGATAAAGACGCATGGCAAGCAAATGCTGTATCTGTTCGACCAATTGCTCACGATGCATCCCGTGCGCCTGGAGTGTTTGATACACATCCTCCGGCAATTCTGTTTCTATGGTCACGGTCGTTGAATTCATCTGCTTGTACTCCTTGTACGTGATTCCCTTATATGTAGTATACAGCAAGCCGCGGCCGTTTTCAATCCTTTGCAAAACGTTTAGTTGTGTATCTTCAAGCGGATATGCCTGCAAAAAGTCTGCCCCGATTTTCCTGGTAGGCTATTCTCTCAGCAGCAGCACGCTCTCCGGCGCGACGGCGAGAAAGGCCGGCAGCGGGACGTCTTCTGTCTCACGAGGACACTTCCACCACAGTGTGGATTCTCCCGCCGTGCGGAAAATGATGTTGCGCTCGAAGGGACTGTCGTTGGTATCCGCAACCGTGAAGGCCATGGCGTTGACGTCGCCTGCCGCTGCAGGATGGAAGTCATGGGCACGGACACCGACGGCAGTGATCTCTTCCCCGACCGGCTGCGCTGTCGTAAAACGCAGCCCCCAATCCAGCGCTTCTATGCTGTATTCGCCACATTTTTGGGCGCGGGAGATGTTTTTGCAGCCGGTGAGCCGCGCGATCTGCACCCGTTCCGGCGCGGCGAACAGCGCCGTGGTGTCGCCCATGCCGATTGGGCCGCCGTCGTCCATCACCAGCAGCTTGTCGCAGATTTTATAGACCTCGTCGCGGTTGTGCGTGACCAGGATGACGTTATTACCCCAGTGCCGCAGCACCTCAACCAGTTGCAGATGTAGCTGCTCCTTCAGGTATTCGTCCAGCGCGGCGAAGGGCTCGTCCAGCAGGATGATTTCCGGCCGATAGGCAAGGAGTCGCGCCAACGCCACCCGCTGCTGCTGACCACCGGAAAGCTGGCCGGGATAGCGTTCCTCCAGCCCTTCCAGATGCAGCAGATCGATCATCTCGCGGATACGCCCGTCGCGTCGGGCATCTTGTTTGACGAGGCCCAGTCCGAAAGCAATGTTTTCCACCACCGGCAGATGGGGGAAGAGAGCGTATTTCGCAGGACCCATGCCGCAGGCGATATTCTCCACCACGGGTAGATGGGGGAAGAGGGCGTAACTCTGGAACAGGTAGCCCACTCGGCGCTGTTGTGGGGGCAGGTCGATCTTCTTGCTGCTGTCGAAGAGAACGCGGTCGTTCAGGATGATGCGGCCGCTGTCTGGCCGAATAATGCCGGCGATGCAGCTCAGCGTCATGCTTTTGCCGCAGCCGGACGCGCCGAGGATTCCCAGCTTGCCGCCGTTATGGGTAAAGGCGATATCCAGCGTAAAACCTTTGAGGTTCTTTTTGATTGCAACGTCCACACTCATTTTTCTGCTCTCTGTTGATACTGATTTTCCTTGGAGGCGAAATAGTTCATGGCGACTACAACGATGAAACAGATGACTACCAAGATCGCCACGTACTCGTAGGCGGCCTCCATATTGCCGCCTGCCACCTGCGAATAGACGGCAAGAGGCAGGGTCCGTGTCCTGCCGGCGATATTGCCGGCGATCATGGCCGTGGCGCCGAATTCGCCCATACCGCGGGCAAAGGCTAACACGCCGCCGGCGGCCACACCCGGCCTGGCTAAAGGCATGATCACTCCCCAGAAGATGCGGCGCTCCGACATGCCCAGGGTGCGCGCCGCGTAGACCAGATTCAGGTCTACCTGTTCGAAGGCGCCGCGGGCGGAACGATACATCAATGGGAAGCTGACCACCACTGCGGCCAGCACCGTGGCCGACCAGGAGAATGCGATCTTCCAACTAAAGAACTCGACGAGGAAGGCGCCGAGAGGCCTCTTTACGCCGAAGATATAAAGCAGGAAAAAGCCCATCACCGTAGGAGGCAGGACGAGCGGCAGGGTGAGCAGGCCATCGATCACCATCTTCAGCTTCTCGCTGCGCAGCGCCATGATGCCGCGAGCCGCATACACGCCGAGGAAGAAGGTGATAAGGATGGATACGCCCGCCGTTTTCATCGAGATGAGGATGGGCGCGGTATCGACTGTCATGTTGACCGACCTTTCACATCAAGATACGCCGATCAGGGCAGAGGAGCAAGCTCTACCCTGATCGGCCAGTGCATGAGAAGAAGTCTTGAAGGAATGTTACTGGTTGGAGACAAAGCCGTACTGCTCGAAGATAGCAATGCCTTCCGGGCTCTTCAGGAAGTCGATGAACAACTGAGCGGTTTCTTTGTCGTCGCTGGCGGAAACGATGCCGACCGGATAGATGACCTTTTTGGCCAGGGAGCCTTCCGGCGCTTCCGCGATAACGACGACGCTGTCGGTGGAAGCGGCATCCGTGGCGTAGACGACGCCGACATCGGCGCTGCCCTCACCAACCCAGTTCAGAACCTCGGTGACGTTGGTGCCGAGCGAGGCTTTGGCCACCACGTCATCCCAGATGCCGAGGGAGGTGAAAGCTTCCTGCGCATATTGGCCGGCGGGCACGGATTCCGGATCGCCGACGGCGATGATGTCAGCGTTCAAGACGTCCTTGAAGCTGGTGATGCCGGAAGGGGCAGAGGCCGGCTCGATGAGGACGATCTTGTTTTCCAGCAGTTCGACGACGCTGTCGGCATCGATGAGAGCCTCCTCTTTCAGCGCGTTCATCTGTTTGACGGCGGCGGACATGAAGACATCGGCTTCCAGGCCTTCCTCGATCTGGGTCTGGAGCTTTCCGGAGCTGTCGTAAGTACCTTCAACGGTGATCCAGTCATATTTGGCCTGGAAGGCCGGGATCAGATCACCGATGTAGGCATTTTCCAGAGATGCAGCGGCGGCGACCATGAGGGTTACCGGCTCGTGTGTTTCTTCAACGACCGGTTCTTCCGTCGCGGTTTCTTCCGTGGCTGCGGGTTCCTCAACTGTGGGTTCTTCAACTGGGGGGGCCACCACCGTGGGGTCCGCAGCCTTCTGCGTGCAGGCGGCGAAGTTGAAGACCAACATCAGGGATAACAACAGGGCTAACAGCTTTTTCATCTTGATATTTCTCCTTTGTAATAGTGATGATGCTACGAAATAGTGATGATGTTACGGCAGAAACTGCGAGTAGCTACGGCGTTTCTTAGCTCCTACCGGAATATCCAAATGAACGCTGCCGGGGGAACTTCTCTACACCACGCCCCCTGGGTAGACGTCGTCCAAAATCGCGATGTCGAGCAGACTCCACTTGAGCCCGTCCGCGGCGCTGTGTACTTGGCTGGGCATGGACTCCCTTTCGGTCAGTTCCTCGGAGAGGGCGTACAGGTCCCGGGCCACGTTGCGCAGCTCCGGGAGGGCACGTCTGTAAAAGGTCTGTGCCGACTGCCCGGGGATGAAATGCGTGCGTTCTGCGTCGAGCAGGATGGCCTGCAGACGGGAGCGCAGCGCCCCCATCCTCTGAACCAGGGCGTCATCGCGCTTTTGCAGTGCGAGAGAGCGGAATAGCGAGGTTGTGGGCGCATTGATCGCCTGGACCATACTGACGATCATGGAGGTATAGAACTCCGGATCGGCCATTTTACTTTTCCTTTCCGTTGACTTCCCAATAGACCAACGCGGAGCGGACTTCCTGCGGGCAGAGGTACTGCTCTCCCTCGACGGTCAGCCGTGCTTCCAGCAGCTCTCGCAGGAAAGCGTCATGGGTCAGCTCCTCTTCCGCCAGCCCGAAGTAGTGCTTCAGGTAGCTCAGCGCTTCCTCCAGGCTTGCATACCGACGCGGTTCCCAACGGCCGGTATTCTCCATCATCACGTTGGGGCAGAGCCCCATCTGCAGGAGCGCGTTATAAGCGATCACAAAGTTGGCGCTGTCGTGGGGCTGCCCTAAGATCTGTCGGGCGGCCTTGGCCATCAGGCCATCCGCCGCGGGGGCGCGCAGCAGCAGAATACAGGTGCGGCGGGTCACAGCGTTCATCTGCGCGATGAAGCGCCGCAGGTCCGGGCAGCCGTACATCGCGTGGGCGCAAATCGTGATGTCGTGCGGTGGGACCGCCACCTCCGGCCAGGTTCCTTCGATGACCGTCACATTGGTCAGGGGAGCGGCGGCCAGGTTCTCCTGCAGCACAGCCAACATTCCGGGTGAGGGCTCCACGGCGGTGATGCTGCGGGCATAGCGTGCCAACAGGAGGGCCCACGCACCGGTCCCGGCACCGATATCCAGCACAGTGCTGCCGGGGTGCGCGGCAAGCTGCGCCAGCAGAAAGTCGCGGCTGGAGTCCGGACGCTCCCAGCGGCGCAGCACGGATTGGTGGTAGTCGCGCGCCCGCGCCGCCCAAATGTCGCCATTTTCCTGCGGCGGAGCATACGCTTTCCCCTGCTGTTTCAATTCAACCAACTCACGCCATAAAGAGAACCAATCGGGTACGGTCTGCATCGAAAGCTCCTTGAGTCACATGGTTTCATTGAA
>JAVEWB010000030.1:0-7415 GCA_034004765.1 Anaerolineae bacterium | reverse complement strand
CGCCATTTTCCTGCGGCGGAGCATACGCTTTCCCCTGCTGTTTCAATTCAACCAACTCACGCCATAAAGAGAACCAATCGGGTACGGTCTGCATCGAAAGCTCCTTGAGTCACATGGTTTCATTGAAGGGCTCGCGTCAAACGTCAAAACGTCAAACGTCAGAGTGACGGATGACGTTTGATGCATGACGATCCGAGACAGGAGGTAAGACTATCTTTCTCCCTCCTACTTCTATCACCTCCACCGCCACGCCGTAGGTCTTCGACAGGGCCTCGGAGGTGAGGGTGGTCTCCAGCGGGCCGGCGCCCAGGACTTCTCCTTGCCGCATCAGGATGAGGGTGGTGGCCACCGAGGCCGCCAAATCGGGCTCGTGCGTCGTGAAGACGACGGTCACGCCGGCATCGCTAAGCTGACGCATGATGGCCAGCACGTGCCCCTTGTTGCTCAGATCGAGGTGCGCGGTGGGCTCGTCCAGAAGCAGGATGCGCGGCTGTTGGGCCAGCGCCCGCGCGATCATCACCAGTTGGCGCTCCCCGCCGCTCAGCGATTGGATGGGCCGTGCGGCCAGCGGTTGGATAGCAATCTGTTCCAGCGCCTGCCGGGCGATGGCTCTATCTGCGGAGCCGGGTGTTTGCAGGAGCTGCAAATGCGGTGCGCGGCCTAACAGGACGTACTCCTCGACCGTGAAGTTGAAGGGGATGTACTCGTCTTGGGAGACCACCCCCACCAGCCGTCCGATTTCCTGCTGGGCGTAAGCGCCACGGGGACGCTGCGCCAGCAGGACCTTTCCCGATTTGGGGGTGAGCAGCCCTAAGATCAGGTGCAGCAGCGTGGTCTTACCGGCCCCATTGGGCCCCAAAACGGCCGTAACGGTGCCGGGATAGATCTCCAGCGACAGCGCGTCGAAGACGGCCTGCGCCTGAGGGGTGTAGCCGAACTGGACGTCCGTGAGCGCAATAATCGGCGGAGGGTTCATTTGGTAATCTCCGGATTCTGGCGGGTGAGGATGATCAGGAAGAGCAGCGCGCCGATGAGGGAGGTGAGGATCCCCAGGGGGATTTCGGCGGCGAAGGCTGTCCTGCCGATGTCATCGCAGGCTACCGCGAAGAGGCCGCCGATGAGCAGGGATCCGGGCAGCGCCCGTTGGGCATCGGCCCCCAGAAGGCGGCGTGCCATGTGCGGGACGATCAGCCCGATCCAGCCGACCGCTCCCGCGACGGAGACGACCGAGGCGGTGGCCGTAACGGCGGCGATCATGAGGAGCGTCCGCTCGCGGGCCGGCGCCGTGCCCAGCGAAAAGGCGGTTTCGTCGTCTAACGAGAGGAGGTTTAGCCGCCAGCGCATGAGCACGATGACGATCAGCGAGAGAGAGACCGCCGGTAGGATCAAGAGCACCTTCTCCCAGGTGGCACCCCAGAGCCCGCCCAACATCCAGAAGGTGATCTCGGGAAGCTCGGTGAGGGGGTCGGCGATGTACTTGAGTAGGCCGTTGGCGGACGAGTAGAGCGCCGAGACCGCGATGCCGGCCAGCACCAGCCGCAGCGTCCACCCTCCATAGCGCATGTAGCGGGCCAGGAAGTAGGTGAACCCCAACCCTAAAAAGGCGAAGAAGGCGGCGAGGATCTGCATCCAGATGCCGGAGGCGTCCAGCAGGATGATGCCGAGCGCCGCGCCGAAGGCTGCTCCCTGGGAGACGCCCAAGAACCCCGGCTCGACCAGCGGATTGCGGAAAAGCATCTGCAGGACCATGCCGGAGGCCGCGAGCGACATCCCCAGCAGGCAGGCGACCAGGATGCGGGGCAGCCGCAGGTAGAGTACCAGCCGCTGCGCCATTGGATCGCTTTGCAGCACCTCCAACGACATCAGTGAGGGTGTCGGGTAGCGCCCCAGAAAGGCAGACAGTCCCAAGATAGCCAGGAGGAGCAGGATCAGGACGAGAAAGGGAGATAAAGTTCGTTTCATGGCAGTTCCTTAATCCGTCAAACCGTCATGCATCAAACGTCATCTGACGTTTGATGCATGACGCATGATTTTTTCCTACCACGATTTCCCTTCGAGCAGGGGCACCAGCGATTCCTCCACGGCTGCTGCATCCATGCCATAGAAGGTCTCGTAGAAATTGGAGAAAGCCTCTCCCATATCGGCCTGGAACCCCTCCGGCTGGATCTTGGTGGCGAGCCAGGTCAGCCCCAGGTACCATCGGCTGTCGGGCTGATCCCAACTGTAGTAATCCTTCGGGAAGCCATAGATCTGCTCATTTTGAACCGCCTTCAGAGCTTGCCATTTCGGGTCCGCCATCAGGGCGGCCACGGTCTCGTCTACGTTGCCGAAGTAGTTGACGATGAAGATCTGATCGGGGTCCCAGGCAGCGATCTGTTCCAGGTTCACCACCGCCCAGCCGCCGCCCTGGACGGACTCTTTCCAGATGGCCTGGCCGCCGGCCATCTCCACCATCTGCGTCTGGATCCAGGAAGCAGGGGACGTCTTCAGCGCAACCTCGCCGCCGCTCTCGGAGTACTGCAGGAGCAGGACCCGCGGCTTTTCCGCTTCGGCTGCAGCCGTCGAGGCAATCTGCTCTACCTGGGATTGATAGAGCCCCCAGATCTCTTCGGCGCGGGCCGGGTTGCCGAAAACCTGCCCCAAAATCGCCAGATCGCGCTGGTACTGCTCCGGGGTCTCCAGATCCATGTAGATGACCGGAATGCCCAGCTCCTCGACCGCGGCACCCATGCCCTCGGCCATCGAGCTCTTCAGGAGCACGAGATCGGGCTGCGCAGCGGCGATCTGCTCGGGGCCGGAGTCCGAATCAAAGATGGCCTTGGCCTCGTAGTCCGGGTCCAGAAGCTCCACGAAAGCCTTGGTCGCCGTCTGCTGCGACTTGCTCAGGGCCGCGACGCGTTCTACGGCTTCCGGGAAGAAATAGACGGCGTCGGTGATCATGAAGTGCGATTTGCCGGTGATGGCGATGCGCTGCGGCAGCGCCTCGAGCGTCACGCTGCGACCCAGGCCGTCGACAATTGTGATCGCTTCCGGCGTGGGCTCCAATGTCGCGGTGGGCTCCTCGGTGGGCGCTTCCGTGGCCGGCTCGCTGATCTCCGTGGGTGCCTCTATAGCCGGTGCCGGGGTGGCGACAGGGCTGCAGGCCGCCAGAAGCAGGGCCAATACCAGACTCAATCCGATGACAAAACTGCTGTGATGCTTCATCTTCCAATGCCTCCGTTGTTGATAGGGTCTATAAAGAATCGAACAATGTCTGTTCGCAGGTATCCAGCCAGCTTAGCATGGCCTCGATCTGGCCGATGCGGAACTGGCGGACTAACCACGTGTAGGGGTGGGCTGTCCGTTCGTCTTCGGATTCGGCGGGCTGCTCCGCGATCCACGCCTGGCAGGTGTGGCGTTGCCGGGCAAGCAACTGCTCCACTGCCGCATTTCCTTCCATCCGGGCGAAGTAGAGCTTGGCCAGGAACTCCTGCCGGAAATCCCGCCCGCGGCTGACCGGGCTCTGCACCCAGTCAAGGAGCGCCTCGTATCCGGCCTCCGTAAGGGTGAAGACCTTGCGCGGAGGGCGGGACTCCTGGGGTTCCAGCGTCGAGCTGAGGTAACCGCGCTCTTCCAGCCGGTCGAGGAGCGCATAGAGCTGGCTCTGCTTCAAATGCCAGATCAGCCCCAGCCCTTCGGCTGTGGAGAGCATCTGGTGAAGCTCGTAGCCGTGCATGGGCTGCTGCCGCAAGAGTCCTAACAGGCTCCATTCAATCGTCAAAGGGGTCGGTGTCATCGGGCACATGTATATCCATCCTTTGAATACTCATTTAATGAGTATAAATCAAAACAGCATTTTGACAAGCAAGTAGCCGTGGTATCTTACCGCGTCCGGGGCTGCACGCCTTAGGGCAACAAAAAAGCTCTGATGCAGCGCATCAGAGCTTTTCTTCAAGCAGTGGGGCGGGTGGGAGTTGAACCCACACACTCTCACGAGTAGAGGATTTTAAGTCCCCGGCGTCTGCCTATTCCGCCACCGCCCCGTAACAGCCTTATGATAGAACAATCGGGCACCTGGAAACGATGCCCGGACTGAAACCTTTACTGAGAGGCGACGGTCGGAATTGAACCGACGTATAAGGCTTTTGCAGAGCCCTGCCTTGCCGCTTGGCTACGTCGCCAAAAATAAGCGGGCGACGGGACTCGAACCCGTGACCTTCTCCTTGGCAAGGAGACGTTCTACCTACTGAACCACGCCCGCGTGTACGTTTTGAATATACCACAACTCCCTTTTTTTGACAAGTAGAAATCTCGATCATGTTTTACGAATCCTTGAGCACCACCGGCAGGTAAACGCCGTGCACCGGGAACATCGCCACGGCCATCATCTGCGGCGGACTCTTGCTGGCCTCCCACAGCGTCCCCAGCGTCTCCCCATCGACCCCGCCTCTGGTGCGCAGGAAGTCGATGTACTCCTTTGAGGCCGTCTGATAATAGAGCCTGACCAGAACGGTCTCTGCCTCGGCTGGTAGTGTGTAGAGCGTGTCATCCCAATACTGACCGTCTGCATACGTCGCGCCAACGGGTCGCAGCCCCGGTTTGTCGAAGGCCGTCTGCGTGTACCCGCGCGGCGGGATGCGGTTGTCTTTGACCACCGTGTTGTTGAGCACGAAGTGGAACGACTCCCCGGCAGGTTGCTTGAGCAGCGCAGCCAACTCCGGCGTGAGCCCCTGCTTGACCTCGTAGATTTTGACGGCAGGGTCCTTGACCAGAATGCCGGTTGTGGGCTGATAGCTCCCCGACTCGTAGATCAGGTCTCCGGCAGCATCGAACGCCTTGAGCGCGATCCACATCTGGCGTCCCTCAGGATAGCCCGTGGGTAGCTTGTGGCCGGTCTGATTGGTCACCCGCACGATGGCCAGCTTCTGCGTCCCGCTGGTCGTCAGCGTGACGGTTAGCGCGGCGGCGTTGGTCAGCATCTGCCGGGCACGGACGGTCGTCTCGGTGAGATAGGACGCGTCTCCGGCTGCCTGGAGTCGCCAGCGGCTGTCCTGCAGCAGGCTCGGCATCCAGGTGTTCCCGCCGGCCAACGTGTGCTCCGGCAGACACCCGGTGGCCTGGCAGTCACGCGTTACCGGATTGAAGGCTGGGTCCACGGCATTGCCGGTCGTGCGCCGCAGGTGGCAATCCTGGCAGGATTCAACGATGCCATCGGCTTTGCTCCCTGCAAATTGGGGAGCGTAGACCCCGCCCTGCGCGTACTCGCTGTAGAGCCACTCGTCGAAGGTGCGCTCGATGGGGAACAGCGCGCCGTTGGCAAACTCCGGGGCGGCGCTGTTCATCGCGTTGGGCCAGTACTGCTGCCGCGTTTCGTCCCAGGTGTAGAGCGGATTGTCCAGGTTGTGGCAGGTGCCGCAGAGGCGCGAGCGGGTGACCGCGTCGTTCGCCTGCCCCAGGAAATCCGTCCGGTAGGCGGTGTGGTAAGGGAGCACCGGACTGAAGGAGAATGGCCCACGCCGGTTGTCGGCAGGATCGACGATGAAGGCGCTGCTGCCAATGTAAGCGCTGGGGACGGGAGATGTCAGTGCGGCACGCACGGCCAGATCGATCGTTCGCGCCTCGTCCGAGGCCGAGGGGCGTGGATCGACCATCCGGTGGCAGAAAGCGCAGGCCACGCCGTTGCTCAGATCCTGAGCCGTCATTGCGCTCCCATCGGGCGGGCTACTGTGTTCCTCCAGCCAGCCTTTGGGCATGTGACAGCGCAGGCAGTACTCGCCGGAGGCCGGGGCATCGACGTTGGCGATGGAGAGCGCCGCCCACATCAGGACGTCCCGCCCGGCCTGCCCCATCAGACTGCCTCGCCAGCGGTCGTAGATCGGCTCTGTGTGACAGGTGTCGCAGTCGATGGACGAGGCTACCTCTGCCTGGAGCTGCCCGGGCTGACTTCCCGGGAAGAAGAGATCCTGCAGCGTCGAGGTCAGGATCGTGCGCGGGATGAAAAGCGAGGCAGGCAGGTCAAGCGGCGAAATTCCCCCGCCGGTCACGTAAGCATGGTTGACCAGGCTGCCGGTGAGTGCACCGGTCACCGTCACCTTATAGGTGAGTGTCACACGGCTGTTGGCCGCCAGCGTTCCCTGCCAGGTCAGGCGGGGAGCTGCCGCAGCACTGGTTGTCCCTTGTGTGGCTGCCAGCGAGCCGGGGACATAGGTCAACCCGGCCGGAACGGTATCGGTCAGGGCCAGGGGCTGGTTCACCGCGCCGCCCGTGTTGATCAGCGTGAGGGTGTAGGTCACGACGGCTCCCGGGTCGGCGCTGGGGGACGAGACACGCTTGCGGGAGGTGGAGAGATTGGGGGCCGGGCCGTTCACATCGGCCAGTCGGCGGAGGGTCCCCCCGCTCCAATCGACCACGTAGAGTTCCCCGGCTTCATCTTCCCCGAAGGCGCTGATGTTGAATCCTGCCTGGAGCTCCAGTTCGGGGGCGGACCACGTGGTCGGATTGCTGCCGGTCTTGTAAAGGCTCCAGATCTTGCCGTTGACGTAGTCCGCGTAGAAGTACCGCCCCACCAGTGCTGTGTAGAGGGCCCCGCGATAGACAAAGCCGCCGGTCACGGACCGTCCCGCGCTGTGGTTGTACTCTGCAATGGGATCGGTCAGCGTGGCCGAGCTGCAGCTTCCGGAGAAGGCGTAAGGATGTGTGCCCTCTTTGCACCGCCATCCGAAGTTTACCCCGCCCGGCGTGCCCGCGGCTTGATAGCTGATCTCCTCCCATTCGTTCTGCCCTACGTCCCCGATGTAGAGATCCCCCGTTGCGCGGTCGAAGCTGAAGCGCCAGGGGTTGCGCAGCCCGATGGCCCAGATCTCGTCAAGGCCGTCCTTGCCCACGTAGGGGTTGGTGGGAGGAATTGCATAGGGCAGCCCTCCGTTGACGTCCAGCCGCAGCATAGCGCCTAAGAGCGTGTTCTTGTTCTGCCCGTTGTTCTGCGGATCGCCACCGCTGCCACCGTCGCCCATGCCGATGTAGAGGTAGCCATCCACAGGGCTGAAGAGCAGTTGCCCGCCGTTATGGTTGGCGTAGGGCTGCGGAACGGTGAGCAGGGTCACCGCACTATCGGCGGCTGCACGGTCCGGGTCGGTGGGCGAGACAGTATAGCGGGCGATGACCGTCGCACCGTCCCCGGCGCGGGTATAGTTGACGTAGAAGAAGCCGTTGGTCCTGTAGGTAGGATGGAAAGCCAGCCCCAACAGCCCTTGCTCCCCGCCGTAGCTGATCAGCCCGGCGATATCCAGGAAGGGGGTGGGGAGAAGCGTGCCGTCTTTGATGATTCGGATGCGTCCCGGCTGCTCCACGGCGAAGAGCCGCCCGGAGCCGTCGCCCGCATGGGTGACCTGGATGGGCCGGGACAGTCCGGAGACGACGACATCATCGACGGTGAT
>JAVEWB010000029.1:0-14060 GCA_034004765.1 Anaerolineae bacterium | reverse complement strand
GGTGTTCGCTCCATAATCGGAGTTGTGCGGAGGCACTGGTGAGTCGCTCCAGGAGATCGATGGCGAGGTAGGGTGTCAGGGCATTCAGCCGCTGTAGCAGCCAATCCATGCAGCTTGCGTCGTCGATTTTGGGCAAGGGGGGAAGCGCGGGCAGGCCTTGAAGCTTGGGAGCTTCGGTGAGGCGTTCGACCAGGTAGAAGCCTTCTTCCAGGGGGCTGGTTTCGATCCGGTCCTGGCAGCGCTCTCGGGTCAGGGTGTCGAGGGCAACGCCTCCCCCGGGGGCCGCGCCCTGTGCCTGCCCCATGGCCGCCAGCGGGCTTCCGGCCAGCAGCCACTCCCGTCCCTCTGCGTTGCCGATACTGGCACTGGTGATCTGTCCGCTGCCCAGTCCGATGGCAATGCGGAAGGGGAAGCGTCCCAGAGAGGTCTCCACTTCGCCCATCTGTTCTTCCATGGCGCGCTGCACGTCAATGGCGGCGGCGACCGCTCGCACCGCGTGGTCTTCGCCGGTAAAAAGCAGCAGCCCGGCGTCTCCGCCGAATTTCTGCAGGTCGCCCCCATAGCGGATGGTTGTGGTGATCAGGATGTCCAGGAAGCGATTGACCAGCCCGGAGACCTCTTCTGCTCCTCCTTCAGAGGCGGCCTGGGAGAAGCGTTCGGTCATCGCGGTGAACCCATCGATGTCGGCGAACATCACCGTCCCTTCCAGTGGGACGATAAAGGTCTCCGCAGCCGGGGCCTCCATGAGATGGTGGACGAGTCCTCGGGGAAGGTAAGCGGCAACGGTTGTCAGGAGTTCATGAAGCTGGCGCAGTAATTTGGGCCGGTAGCGCAGAAGCTGCTGCGTCCACTCCTTATCGGCGGCTTGGGGCGATTCTATTGCGACTGTATCGTTTGAGGCTTCCATCCTATCTACTTTCTCTCGAGATGGCCTTGATGGATTGGCTTTGGCTGTTGCACTTCACATCGCAGCCAAAGCTCGCTTGCGAATTGGTATCTATTGTACTTGGAATCGTGCCGAAATCCAATCTCAGCTATGGCAGGTTTGTCACATGGTATATTTATGGTAAAATGCTCTAACTTGGTGTCGCCGAGGACTTCGGACGAGAATCAGGGATGTTGGAGGTGTAGTACGATGAATGACCATAAGCCGGTGTATCTTACCCCAGAAGGATTGGACGCCATCAAAGCAGAATTACAGGACCTCCTTAAGGTGCGGCGGCCCGCATTGGCAGCCCGCCTTCATGTGGCTATCAAGCAAGGTGATCTTTCTGAGAATGCGGATTACATCGCGGCCAAGGAGGAGCAGGGCTTTATGGAAGGCCGCATCCTGGAGCTGCAGATGATGATCCGTAATGTGAAGTTGATTGATCAGAACTGTGGCATGGATGGCCACGTCACCATTGGGTGCCATGTGACCGTCATAGAGGAGGGTGAGGAGGAGCCGGAAATGTATCATGTGGTCGGCCCTACTGAGGCTGACCCCATGCACGGCAGGATTTCCTATGAATCACCGCTGGGGATCGCGCTGCTAGGCCGCATCGTGGGCGACAGGGTCGCCGTGCGTGCTCCTGCAGGGGAGATCCATTTTAAGGTGCTTGAAATCAAGTAGTCGGCTGATCGAGAAGTAAAAAGGCCCCAAAGGTTTTCCTAAACCTTTGGGGCCTTTTGTTGGCTAACACTCACTGTGACCGCAGGTATAGCAGCGCCGGCATCCTTCTGTATAGATCATCGTGGCCTGCCCGCAGACCGGGCAGAGGTCCCCCACAGCTTCAAAGAGTGACATCTGGTTCTCTTTTGAGTCGGTGGCAGTATACGCCTCTTCGTTCTCGTTCCCGGGTGTCCCTTCTTCCAGGTAATCGTTGAGCGCCTGAGCGACGCCGTCGGGCAGGCTGAGGACGCGGCTGTGGCCGAAACCCATCGGGCGTCCGCCGCCAATCCCGGCCAGTTGGGAGACGATTTCCTCTAACCGGCGGTGTGGCTCTAGCAGGGAGGGCAGCCGCAGGACCAGTGAGGTGAGCCGTCCGATGGCCTCTGCTACGGCGGCGGTCTCCGACCCGGCCTTGGCGACGTTCAGGAAGACCTCAAAGGGCTGGTCGTCCCCATTGCTGTTGACGGTGACAAATGCGGTGCCGACCGGGGTGGGGATGCGGTAGGTGCGCCCCTTCAGCCGCTGCGGGCGCGGGCGGATGGCCGGGCCCTGCCAGGGTTTGAGGGGCTGCACGGGAGTTTCGGCAGCCGCCACAGCTTTGCCTTCTGCTTTTTGTTGACGCGAGGCTTCCGTTTCCAAGACTTCTTTCTCCCTGGAGCTGGCGATGTAAACGGTCAGGCCTTTGCAGCCCCGCTTCCAGGCCAGTTGGAAAGCGTGGGCGACATCCTCTTCCGTGGCCGTGGCCGGGAAATTGACGGTCTTGCTGATGCTGGCGTCTGTAAAGGCCTGCAAGGCGGCCTGCATGTGGATGTGGGCGTCGGTGGAGACATCGCTGGCAGTGATGAAGACCTTGCGGATCTCTTCCGGCACTTCGTCGACGTCCTGGCAACTGCCGCTGAGCTGGACCTGTTGGAAGACCTGTTCTTGGGTTTCGTCGTCCAACCCTGCTTTTTTGAGGGCCTCATCGAACGCCGGGCTGATGTAGCGCAGGGGAATTTTCTTATCGCCATCTTGGATGTAGCGGACATAGGCAAGTGCGAAAACGGGCTCGCACCCGTACCCTTCGACCCCGGCAATGGTGGCAATGGTGCCGGTGGGGGCAATTGTTAGTTGTGCCGCGTTGCGAATGCCGTGCGTGCGGATGCCTTCCAGGATCGCTGCCCAATCCAGGGTCGGGCGTTTCCATGTAGGACGTGGCCCTTTGCCCAGCCATGCGGGCCACTGCGGCGGCTCCCAGGTGAGTGCTTGTGGCGCGTAGACGCTGTCTTCGATGGCGGGGAAGGGGCCACGCGCTGCCGCCAACGCGATACTGGCTTGCATGGCGTGGTAACGGATGAACTCCATGAGTTGGGCCGCCAACTCCTGAGCTTCTTTGCTGTCATAGGGGATGCGCAGGTGATAGAGGAGATCCGCAATTCCCATCACACCCAGTCCGATTCGACGGCTGCGGTGCGCGGCTTCTTTGAGTTGTGGAACAGCTGGCACATAGGCGTTGGCCGTGATGACATCATCCAGGAAGCGAGTGGCCGCTCGGACAGTTTCCGCGAGTCGCTCCCAATCGACGGCGGGTTGACCCCCGCGCAGCGTGCGATGGTTGGTCAGGTTGATGGAACCCAGGCAGCAGTTCTCGTAGGGCAGGAGGAACTGCTCCCCGCAGGGGTTGGTACATTCATAGTGGCCGTGACTGGGGAGCGGATTGTCCCGCTGGGCTGCGTCTAAGAAGAGGATGCCGGGTTCGCCGTTCTGGTGCGCCTGTCGGACCATCTTCTGGAAGATTTCGCGGGCGCGCACGGTTTTATAGACTTTGCAAGGAAGTCCCTGTGCTTCCGCGTCTTCAAGAGAGCCGTGGAAGGTGCGATATTGGGGTGCTTCGACGTCCGGGAATCTCAGCGTCCATTCCTCATCTTTTTCTACGGCCTGCATGAAAGCGTCCGGGACGCCTACGGAGATGTTGAAGTTGGTGATGGCATCTTCGTCGGTCTTGCAGGTGATGAAGGACTCGATATCGGGGTGATTGACGCGCAGCACGGCCATGTTTGCGCCGCGGCGGGTGCCCCCTTGCGCGATTTCGCCAAAGGCCCTGTCATAGACGCGCAGGAAACCCAGGGGACCGGTGGCCTGTCCCATGCTGGAGGCGACCAGCGTCTTCTTCGGGCGCAGCCGCGAGAAAGAGAACCCGTTGCCGCCGCCCGTCTGTTGGATGAGTGCGGCGTCGCGCAGGGATTGAAAGATCCCACCTGGATGCCGGCCCATATCGTCTTCGATGGGGAGGACGAAGCAGGCGGCCAGTTGTCCCAGCGGGGTGCCGGAGCCAGTGAAGGTAGGGGAGTTGGGGACAAAACGCAGGGTAGAAAGCAGCTTGTAGAACAACGTTTCGGCTTCCTGGGGATCCCCACCACATTCTTCCTCAGCCTGTGCGACATGATGGGCTACGCGGCGAAACATGCCGGCAATACTTTCGACAGGCTCACCCTTTTCGTCCTTGCGGAGATAGCGACGGCGCAAGACAATTAGAGCGTTTTGGGAAAACTGGGCCTCCACTTCACTTTCACTCATCACGGGTTCGTCACTGATTTGCATCTCTTTCTCTCCTGTAGTAAGACTGTACTGCTCTGGTTTGAGGGAAAACAGACCACCACCCGCCCCGGATTTGGACGGGGTGGGGCTAACTATAAGGTCCGGGATGCTGGTATCAGTGCCGCTTGGCGCGCAAGGCGTCGATTTCGGCACGGATGGCCTCGAGGTCGCTGAGGCCGAGATAGACAATGGCGTAGCGAATATACGCCACTTCGTCAATTTGGCGCAGCTCCTCAACGACCAGGTCGCCGATGAGGTGGCTGGGGATCTCCGTTCGCGCGGTTTGGCGGATGGAGTACTCCACGCGATCCACAATTCTCTCCATCTCCTCGGCGGTGATAGGACGGCGCGCACAGGCAATTTTGATGCCGGAGATGATCTTGTAGCGGTCGAATTCCTCGCGTCGTCCATCCCGTTTGACGACCAGCGGATTGGTGACTACGGGGCGCTCGACGGTGGAGAAGCGGCTGTCGCAGTCCAGACACTCACGCCGCCGCCGAATATATCCTTGCGAATCTCTGCGTGTGTCGATTACTTTTGTTGAAAGAGAATTGCAATAGGGACACTTCATGCGACGCTTCTCCTTATACGTGATACCCAATATATGGGGGTGTGGAAATCCCTATCCCCTATCCTTGGGTATTTTGATTATAGCACAGGTAGGAGAATTGACAAACAAGGAAAGCGACAAACGGGTTACGGGAAGATTGCCTTTGTGATGCACTCTATTGGTGCTAATTTCCTCTTGACAAGTTTAAGAATTTAAGTATTATACTTATAGTTTATAATACTGTTGGAGGAGATTGAGATGAGTACGAATGAAGTGAAGCAGCCACGGGTCGTTGTCTTTTCCACACCGACCTGTTCCTATTGCAGCGTTGCCAAGCGGTACCTGCGAGAGCGGGGGATCAGTTTTACGGAGGTCGATGTGTCGCGGGATCAACGGGCGGCACAGGATATGGTCCGGCGGAGTGGCCGTCAGGGTGTGCCACAAATTGACATTGGTGGCAGGATCGTGGTGGGGTTCGACCGCGCCAGGATCGACCAGCTTTTACATTTGAGCTAGCCTGTCCGGAGGACTTTGTAAGGCAATCTAGCGGATTGTTCAAACAGACGGCGCAGGGGAGAATTTCCCTGCGCCGTCTGTTTTATCCGATGAAGGGGCAGGATCACTTCGCGGGGATACTTCCCAAAATGCGTAGTCCTGCGGCTTCCACTTCCGTGCGTTCATGGACGGTGGGATCGAGGTAATGTGCCAGGAAAACCAGGCCCAGCCCCGCGGCAGCAGCTAACAGCAGCCGCAGTGCCGGTCCCGCCAGTTGTGCCTTTAGAGACGGGGGTAGAGAGATGGGGACAGGCGCATCGAGTTGTCGTGCGGCGATGCCCACCTCTGAAAGCTGCGGGAAATACGCTGCCCCGTTCTCCGACAGTTCGGTGCTCACGGCCTCTGCAAGCGTAACGATCTCAGTGGGATCAGGCCAGGTGAGATAGATGACGAAGAGCGATTGGGCGTTATCGCTTACCAGCGCTCCCTGTAGGGCCGCCGGAGCCACCGTGATTCCCTGGTCGGCAAGCCTTGTGGCTACGGCTTGAGCAAAAATGCCTGTTCCGGCAATGTCGGCAAGCCCGTTGGCGATGTACTCGGAGGTCAACCAGGGGTAGTAGCGATCGTAGTCTATTGAGAGTCCGGCAGGCTCCGTCCCTGCAGAAAAGCGCATGACCACCTGATATGAGGTCGCCGGGGAGCGGTAGGTTACGAGGAGCGCTGCAGCGACGATAAGCACGGGGATGGCCACCAGCCACCACCACCGTAGAAGAATCTTTACCAATTGGCGAAGTTCCATCCAGCACCACCTATGACAAGGTGGCTTCATTGTACCTTGCTTGTGAAAAGTGACAACTTTACTACAATCAAGGAGGTGTTTTTTGGGTATTGAAGGCTGATCATTTTTTCGTTTGGAGAGGGGGTTCTATGCCCAGGCCGCTTTTTGATCACTTCGGACTTTTGGCGAGTTTTTACGATCGGGTCATTCATCCTTCTCACCCCACGTATTTATTGGAACTGCTGGCACTTGAACCCGGCCAGCAGTTGCTGGACGTGGGGGGCGGGACTGGCCGGGTAACGCAGTATTTTTGTGAAGCCGAGATCATGCCAACGATAGTCGATCCTTCGCTGAAGATGCTGCGGCGTGCACAGGGTAAGGCGTGCTGCATGACCTGCCAGGGACTTTCCGAGTCCCTACCTTTTGCGGACGATGCGTATGTTCGAGTTTTGGCGGTCGACAGCTTTCATCATTTTTGGGATCATGAGCGGGCAGCCCGGGAGTTGCTGCGGGTTTTGATGCCGGGTGGTCGGATGGTGATCGAGGAGCCGGATATCCGGCGTTTCCCGGTGAAACTTATTGCGCTGATGGAGCAGCTCGCGCTGATGCGCAGCCGCTTCTATCCGCCGGATGCACTGGCAGAACTTTTCATCTGTGCCGGCGGGACGGTGCGTGTGCTGGAAGGTGGTGTTACTTATTGGGCCGTGGTTGAAAAATAAGGGTGAGTGTGATGATTTAGTGCTGCCTTCAAGGGAAGTCCGTCGGCTGAGCTTGTCAAAGCCAACGGACTCCCCTTGAGTAGGATATACCCGCGTGTGCTATCTCCTTCGGGCTGCAGCGGCCTCTTCATCCATGAAGGTGTTGGATGGAAGCTCGAAGCCGTGAGTTTTGAGCATCGGCATGAAGTTGGGGCGAATGCCGGTGGGTTTCATCCTGCCTATGACCTTGCCGTTTTCTTCACCATTGTCTTCGAAGGCAAAGACATCTTGCAGAATGACGGTCTCTCCCTCTATCCCCTGGACTTCGGTGATATTGGTCACTTTGCGCGAGCCATCGCGGAGACGTGCCTGCTGCACGATCAGGTTCACGGCTGAGACAATTTGCTTGCGCACAACACTGAGCGGGAGATCCATGCCCGCCATCAGGACGAGAGTTTCCAGACGGGAGATGGTGTCGCGTGGGGTGTTGGCATGAATGGTGGTCAGGCTTCCATCGTGGCCGGTGTTCATGGCCTGGAGCATATCCAGGGCTTCGCCTCCACGGCATTCCCCTACAATGATTCGTTCGGGGCGCATGCGTAATGAATTGATCACCAGGTCGCGGATGTGCACGGCCCGGTTCTGGGTATCATCGGGCTCGGGGGGCTTTGTCTCTAATCGCACCACGTGGCTCTGGGACAGTTGGAGCTCGGCGGCATCTTCGATGGTAACAATGCGCTCATCATCGGGGATGAAGCCGGAAAGTACATTGAGCAGTGTGGTTTTCCCTGACCCGGTTCCGCCTGAAACGATGATGTTCAAGCGTGAGACGACGCAGGCCTGCAGGAAATTGGCCATTTTGGGGGTGAGCGAGCCGAAGTTGATGAGGTCTTCTATGGTAAGCTTGTTCTTGCCGAACTTGCGGATGGTGATCGAAGAGCCATCGACGGCGCAGGGCGGGACCACCGCATTGACACGCGATCCGTCCGGGAGCCGTGCATCGACCAGCGGCCAGTTGCGATCGACCGTGCGCCCTAACGGCTTGATGATCTTAAGGATGGTTCGCTGCACGTGTGCGTCATCCAAAAAGCGCACGTCGGTCAGGGTCACTTTCCCTTTGCGTTCTACATAGACCTGCTGCGGGCCATTGACCATGACCTCGCTGACCGAGTCATCTCTCAGAAGCGGCTCGATAGGACCGAAACCGACGAGTTCATCGACGACGCCTTGGTAGAGTTCGCGGCGGGTTTCTTCGGTGAGTGAAAGATTCAGATGTTTGCTGAGCGCCTCGAATCCTTGCTGAATCAACTGCAAGGTCCTTTCAGAGTTGTCTAATGGGACTTTTCCTTCGAGAGACTGCTGCAATTTGTCGGTGATCCACAGCCGGCATCGTTGCGCTTCCTCATCGGTCGTGTGTTCCCAACGTGAAAAGGACGGCATCTCCATAGTAACTTCACTCTCCTTTGGCTGATTCCCTTTACCGAAATTATACCATAATATAACCTTTAGTCAATATATAGTTAGTTATTACTAACTAATAAATGAAACTTTCCCCCTGAATTGGCTGCATTCAGGGGGAAAGTGTAGTTTGGCTCGATGTGGCGTGGGTTACTTACCTAGAAGCTCGGTCAGCCGTGCTTGCCACTTACCGGAAAGCTTGTCGTAGGTCGATTCGGTGATCTCCCCGTTAGCCAGCCGGTTGTCCAGGTTATCCAGCAGTGCCTGGATTTCCGCCGCTGTGGTGGGAGTTACATTATTGGCCGGCGCGCTGGCTGCTGGGGTTTCCGGGGCTGCAGGAGCTGCCGGTCGGGGCTGCATGGATTGTGTAACCATCTGCGCCATCGCTGCGCCCATACCCAAGCCGGCACCTAGCTCCGCGCCTGTGGCTGCGGTCCCACCGCCGGGCTTCTGGGCGGTCTCGCGGATCGCCTGAGCGGTCTGATATTGCATGTACGCGCCCATGTCGCCGATCGCGCCCATCGCGGAACGGGCATCGATGGCCTTGGCAGTTTCCTCGGTCGGCGAGATGGATTCAACATAGAAGGAGTTGAGGGTTACACCACGAGCACGGAATTCCTCCGCGGCCTTGATGCGCACGCCCGCACTCAATTCTTCCACGAAAGCTGCCATCTGGATGACGGACTTCCCCATCTCGCCGATGAGGTCCATCATCTTGCTGAGGATGATGCTGCGGAAGAAGCCTTCGATATCGCGGGTATTGTAGAGCCCTTGCGTGCCGACGATCTTGGAGACGAAGAGCTGCGGGTCCGTGACCTGCAGAGCGTAGGTCCCGTAGCCGGTAACGCGGGCCATGCCCAGGACGGGATCCGTGATGGTGATGGGCTGGGGTGTACCCCATTTCATATCAGTTATTTCTCGCAGGGTGACAAAGTACACCTCTGCTTTGAAGGGGGTCTGCCCGGAAAAGGCTTTGCCGATCAGATCGACCAGGACGGGGATATTCGCCGTGGTCAGCGTGTGGCGGCCCGGGCCGAAGACGTCCAAGGCTTTGCCGTCCCGGAAGAAAACGGCGGCCTGTGCCTCACGGACGATGAGTTGGGTACCAATGCGGAAGTCGCCGGAGCCCCGTTCCGGAATCCGATGGACAAGTTCATTTTTCCCTTCGTCCATGTATTCTACAAGATCCAAAATACGAGCTGCCATTTATAAACCTCCTTAGGTTTTTGATTACAGACTGGGGGCGGTCCCTACGTCGTAGGTGCCTTCGATGGTCTCGCGGCGCTGATCTAACGTCGTGTTGGCCTCGCGGGTCAGATCCCGGACGAGCAAGAGGCGTGATTTGGCATCCTCACCCTCGATACCTTCGCGGGTGCTGCTAATCGCGTTCTCGATACGCTCGACATAATCCATCAGGGTGGCATCGAATTGATAAAGACGATCCAGATCTTCCTCTTTCACGCGTACAGCGTCAAAGAGACCGCCATAGCCATAACTGGCTGTGCGGACCCGATCGATGAAGGTTTGGAGCTGGGTGGCTGCGCTGCCTACTTCGTCGAGCAGGTCATATTTCCCAGCCGCGATCAGGTCCTGTCCCAGGGAATCCAAATGGGTTTTGACCGTGCGCATCCGTTCCGTAATGGTCTCCCGCAGGAGTTTGTCTGCTTCACGACGTAGTTCCTTCTGCTTGTACCCCTTATAGCCGGGGACAACATCAGAAATGCCTCTTTCCAATCCGAACATGTTTTCCTTAATGCGGTCTAACAAAGTCATGGAATTCCTCCTTTGCTTACTTCGCTATAGTATACGTATTTGGCCGACGAAAGTTGCACTGTTTTCTATGGATCCCGTGTTGGTTTGACTACCTTTCCAATGTAGTTTCATCTGTATAGTAGTGTAGCATAAAAATGAAGAAGGGTAAAGTAGGGAAGAGGAGAAAAAAGAGAAGTGTGGGGCAGGAGAGTGTAGAAAGTGGCACGGCATCACCTCAGTGGTTTTTTCATGACATAGGAGCTGTTGAACCCGGCTCTTCGCGCAAGCCCCCAAAAGCGCATAGTTTTGACCACCTCAAAGCCCAGGCGGCTGTAGAGTTTTCGTGCCTCCGTGTTGGTATCGACGACATCCAACGAGAGCACTTTGTACCCTTCCTCGCGGGCGAACTGTTCCATCTGCCGAATCAGTGCGGTGCCGATCCCGTGTCCTCTCCTCTCTTTGTCTACGGCCAGGGCCTCTATTTTTAGCTCATCGACAGCGACGCGTTCCTCGAGGTTGAGTGCCAGGTAAGCGACCAGCGCCTTGACCGGATTGAAGTATTGAGCCAACGTGTGCAGACGAAAGGTGAAGAATTTGCGGTTCACCGTCATGATCCCCGCGGCACCTACGAGGTTATGTCCGATATGCGCGGTGAAGGTACAGTGGGGATCACATGAAGTGCGGAGGATCTCCACTGCGGTCGGTTTGTCGAACCCGAGCGCGGTGAACTTGGCGGTGAAGGCCTCGTAGATCAGGATGGCCAGGTCTCCGGCCTCCGATTCCTCGATGCCTTGCGTGATGATACAACGTGCTAGTGACATTCTGTTACCTCATTACCGGATTAGTTTTTCGCCCGCATGATGGCAGGACGAAGAGCTTTGTGCAAGTGCTTATAAGGGCTTCCGCACGATGAGCGCTCCCTCGAGTTGGCGGAAGGTCTCGAACCCTGCGTCGGAATACAATGCCAACGGTCCCGGATAATTCTCGTCCTCGGCGTGTGTGTCGAGCCGGGGATAGGCCTCCGCAAAAGCCAGCCTTTGCTGGCGAAATCCCTCGCACGCTGCGTCCAAGAGGCTGCGGGCGATGCCCTGCCGGCGGAAGGGCGCAGCGATGACGAAGCAGACGATGGCCCCCACGCGTTGACCATCTTCTACGTGCAGTTCCGGCACGACCTGAAGGTAGGGGATCTCGATCCGTGGGGCGGCGTGACACCAGCCCACCGGCTTTCCCGCGACATAGGCCAGGTAGCCGTGCGCACGCCCGCCGGCGATCAATGCACTGATGGCGGCCCGGTTTTGCTCGCCGGTCCTTGCTTCCCACGCTGCATCGTGGCGGGTCACATGGAAGAAATAGCAGTAGCAGGCAGCCCAGTCGGGGTTATCGCAGAACGCATCGTGATCGAAGAAGCTGAGATAATCCTCCAGCAGATCCGCGGACAAGGGACGAATCACAAGCTCTTCTGATGGCTGCATTTCCTTGAGCCTTTCCCCAGGCTAATGAAACTGCCAGCGGCCTGCGCCGCCGGGACAATCGTTTTCCAGCCGGGCCATGGCTGTCTGCATGTGCAAGGCATAGACGCTGCCGGTGTTCGGATCTTCTATGAGTGGGGCCTGATACTTTGCGGCGTAGATCTCATCAATGCGTGCCAGGTGGGCAGGGTCTGTGATCTTCCTTGCCTCGCCCTCCAAAATCATCACGTCATCCCCGTTTTCCAGATGGACAACGAGGGACGGGTTTTGGGCCAGATATCGTGCTTGCCGTGAGTTTCGATCCGTGCCAAAGTAGAAGCAGCCGTCGGTCCAAATGCCCCAGACGGGGGTGGTATGAGGTTTCCCTTTGGGGGTGGTCGTCACTACCCAGTAGGTGTGAGCCTCTGTGAGCTGCTGCACGACGTGACTCCAGGTGAGCAGTCCCGATCCCTCGATGAGTTCGGGAATTCCGCAGCTCTCAGGCTTAGGAGGGTAATCTGTCTGAACCGTATCTTGTTCATCTGCAGTAGCGTAGACCCGCATGTGGATACCGCTGGGCCGGAGCGTCTCTTTCTCGAAGTGCAGCCCTGCTTTTATCGCCACATGTTCTGAGGCGGTATTTTCGAGGTCGATCAAGGCAATGAGGCGGGAAAGATTCAGGGAGGTTTGAGCGTACTCCTTGAGCGCCAGGGCGATCTCGGTGGCGTAGCCCTTTCCCCAGGCCTCTTTGGAGAACACGTAAACTAGCTCGACCTCGGTGGCTCCATCCACCTCTTTGTCCAACAGGCCGCAGTGACCGATGACCTGACCGGAGGCCTTTTCGACGACCGGCCAGAGGTCGAAGGGCCCAGGGTCAGGGTTCTGGAGGTCCTTTGCGATGGACTTTTGCAGACTATCAGGATCCCTCGGCCCACCCATGTGGCGGGTAACGTCGGGGTCCGTCCAAAGCTGTACCAGTACAGGCACGTCGGAGGGCTGCATCGATCGCAAGAGAAGGCGTTCTGTTTCTATGTGCATTGGTATTTTCCTGGTTCTGGCTACTTACTTCATTATACAGCAGATTGGCAGCAGAAAGTGGCAGGCTCTCTTAGATCCTCGCCGATCATTCGGATTCCTGTCATAGGGATCTCGATGGACTTTCCGTCTCTTGCTCTTTCCTATCTTCTTTCTGTGAGGTATCCTGCGCTTTTAAGATCTCCCACAGGTTCTTTAGGCTGTCCTCGCGTGTGGTTGTGATGCTGCTACTGACCCCCAGAGCCCCGGCAATTACCACGATAAAGATGCATTCAAGCCAGAGCTTGTCTAAAGAGTAGCTACGTATCATGTTCCACCCATTGATTGCTGCACAGAGCGTCCACCCCAGGATGAGCACTCGAGCCAGATTGGTCTCGGCATAAAGCTTTGTCATCCAGGATCCTGCTTTGGGAAGACGTTGATTGATCAGGTCGAACTTCAGCGAGGTGGAAGGGTGCGCCAGATTGGGTTCGCAGGGAAGACCACGCAAGCGGCGGATGCAGACAGGAATCTGCCAGAGTCCATCTAAGAGCATCGCCAGAACATAAGCAGCGATAATTGCCAACACTATGGCCCAGCCGCTCAGAGGTGGATTGGGGCGAAGGATAATTTCGTCCATCCAATCCAATGTTTCCGTCGGTCCCATCACGACAGCGATCAGACTGACCAGGACGGTGATACCTGGTACAATCCGGCCAATGAGGTCGTATGAAATCTGCGGCACAATCTCAGTGATAGTGCTGAACTCCGAGTTTGCCATAGGCTCCTCCTGATTATTTGATGACAGTACTACTTGTCGTGCTGCTGTTTTAGTCCCTTCTTATAGGTGGGGACGGTCAGGGCAGGGATCAGCATATCGGAGAAGAGATAGGTGAGCTTGGGGAGAGAGGTCACCGGCTGCGGGCCGTGTGGAACCGGCTTCTCATCGGGGAGTGTGACCTCGGCCAGCGTGAAGGCTTCCCCTTGTGCGCCGGTCAATTCGGTGAGCACGTGACCCGTCGCAGCCACGATCTTGCAGCCCTCCACCATCTCGCAGGACATCTGCAGCTTCGCGGCGTAAGGGAGATAGCGAATGACCCAGGGGGCTACAGGCAGCAGCATGCATGCTGACGCCAGGCCGTTGGGAATCTCGGTTTTGATGTGGCCCGAGCAGACGGTCTGAACGCTGGGGACTCCGAGCCAGGCTGTCTGTTGATTGACGGTCTCGCCAAAAACCCGGCGGGCGGTCCCTTTCAAGGCCTTCATGATCGGCCCGAGCTGCTCCACGGTCACCTGCCTGCCATTGGGAAAATGGCAGGTGGGATTGGAGCCATCCGGCGGACAACTGCTGATGACCATCAGATCGACTTGCCCGGCGTAGTGCCGCCAGAGGGTGGGATGAGCCACATCCCAACAGACCATCATGCCGATGGCACCGAGGTCGGTTTGCGCGACGGTGATGGCCTTGCCGGGGCGAAAATACCCCCGCTCCCAGCCCCACGGGTAGAGCTTGTCATAGCGCCACATCCGGCCCTGAGGGGAAAAAAGCAGGAGGCTGTTGTAGATCTCCCCTTGATCTCGGAGCAGCAGGGAGCCCGCCAGATGAAGGTTCAGATGGTGCGCCGTTGCCTGCATCCAG
>JAVEWB010000028.1:0-14064 GCA_034004765.1 Anaerolineae bacterium | reverse complement strand
CATACGGCAGCGGGGTGACGGTGCCGCTGACCGGCGGGAAGAGCTGATCCAGAAGGCCAAAAGCATCATCCCCCAACACCTGACTGACCTGCTCGCCCAGAATCGCCTCGGCAAGTGGAGCGCAGGCCGCGATCTCGCGACGAAGGTCGCTCAGTGCCTGCTGCTGCGCAGCACTTGCTGCCGCCGGATCGGTCACGGTGAAATCGGTGTAACGTGCGTCAATCGTCTCCGTTAGCTCCTGAGCCTCGGAGACCTTATCCAAATAGCGCAGCACAAATTTCGAGCGTGTGGTATCATCCATGAACCGCTGTGGAGCCAGAAGGCCATAGGCGGCTTTGCTCGCCAGCGCTTCCAGCGTCCAGCCGCCGAAGTCAAAGGCGGTGTCGACGCTGAGCGCGTGCAGGTGAAAATCCGGGTCGTGAAGCATGGGGCCTTCCCCCGCCAGGGTCAGGGCAAGGCAGGCAAAGACCAAAGCCAGTGTTGCCAGGCGTTCCCGAATCTTGGTCACGTGTTACCTCCACATCAAGAAGGAGTGTAACGCAAATGAGGGCAAAAGCAAAGGAGCACTTGCTAAAAGTGTCCTCATCGCGTATAGTTAACGGTATGATGGAGAAGGAGCCTTTTATGGAAATTGGAATTGTCCGGCAGGTTGATATCAATAACGAAGTGAAACGCGCTTACCTCGATTATGCGATGAGCGTGATCGTATCCAGAGCGATCCCCGACGCACGCGACGGGTTGAAACCCGTGCAGCGCCGCATTCTCTACGCCATGTATGATATGGGTCTGCGACAAAACAGTACCTACAAGAAATCCGCTCGCATCGTCGGTGAAGTGCTGGGTAAGTACCATCCGCACGGCGACGCGGCCGTATACGAGGCGATGGCACGCATGGCCCAGGACTTCTCCCTGCGCCATTTGTTGGTGGACGGGCAGGGCAACTTCGGCTCCATCGATGGCGACCCCCCAGCCGCCATGCGGTATACCGAAGCGCGCCTGGCCTCCCTCTCAATAGAAATGCTGCGGGATATCGAGAAAGAGACGGTGGACTGGGATGACAACTTCGACGGCTCCCTGAAAGAGCCCAGCGTGCTTCCCGCCAGCATTCCCAATCTGTTGATCAACGGTGCTTCGGGAATCGCCGTGGGCATGTCCACCAATATTCCACCGCACAATTTAGGCGAGGTCATCGATGGACTGGTCTACCTGCTCGACAACTGGGCCAAACAGGAGGATATCGGCATCGAGGAATTGATGCGCTTCATCCCCGGCCCTGACTTCCCCACGGGAGGGTTGATCTACCGCAAGGATAATGACGATGCGGACGACGGCCTGCTCAAGGCCTACACGACCGGGCGGGGACGCATCACCATCCGCGCCCGTGCCCATGTGGAGGAGATCAAAGGCGGGCGCGAGCGCATCGTCGTCACGGAGATCCCCTACCAGGTGAACAAGACCTCTCTCATAGAGAGCATCGCCGGACTGGTACGCTCCGGAAAACTGGAGGGCATCGCCGACCTGCGCGATGAGTCCGATCGTCAGGGGCTGCGGATGGTCATCGACCTGAGCCGCGGCGCGGAAGCCGACAAGGTCCTGCGCGATCTGTACCGCCACACGCAGTTGGAATCGCGCTACAGCATGATCCATTTAGCGTTGGTCAACGGGGAGCCGCGCACGCTGCCGCTCAAGAAGCTGCTGATGGTCTTCCTGGAACACCGCCTGGAAGTACTCCAACGCCGCGCGCGCTATGAACTCGAACAGGCACGCCGCCGCGCGCACATCGTCGAAGGGCTGCTGATCGCTTTAGATAACCTGGACGAGGTGATCGACATCATCCGCCGCTCGAAAACCGTCGAGACGGCCAACGCCAACCTGTGCAAGCGGTTCAAGCTGACCGAGATCCAGGCCCAGGCTATCTTAGATATGCCGCTCAAGCGGCTGGCAGCACTGGAGCGCAAAAAGCTGCAGGACGAGTACAAAGAGTTGATGGCCACCATCAAAGAGCTGGAATCGCTCCTGAAAACGCCCAAAAAGCAGCGGGAGGCCATCCGCACCGAGCTTGTGGCCATCAAAGAGGCTCATGCCGATCCCCGTCGCACGCGCATTTTGGACGTCAGAGGCAACAAAGTAGATTTGGGCGAACTGATCCCCGACGAGCCAACCTGGGTGGTCGTCACCCGTGAGGGACAGATCGCACGCACCGCAGACGACGGAAAAGCCCCACGCATCCCCTCGCGACCCAAGGATGTGCCGGTCGCTATGGTCGCCGCATCGACGCGGGACATGCTTACGCTCTTCACCGCCGGAGGGATGGCGCTTACGATTCCCGTGCATCAGGTGCCCGAAGGTCAAGCGTGGGAAGGAGAAGGCACTCCCATCACGAAGCTGACGCACCTCACGGAGAACGACGTTGTCAAAGCGCTGGCCCTCGCCGATGCCCCTCCATCAGGCATGCTCTGTTTCATCACCTCGCAGGGACAGGTCAAACGGATGCTGGCCGAAGAACTGCCGGGTGTAGGGCGCGAACCCACAACGGTCATCCGGCTGGATGAAGGGGATTGGCTGGTCGACGTCCTCTGGGTACAGGAAAAAGATGAAATCGTGGTAGGATCGACACAGGGGCAGGGGATCCGCTTTGCCGTCTCCGAGGTTCGCCCCACCGGAGCCAGTGCCGGAGGTATGGCCGGGATGAAATTGGAGGAGGACGATGTCGTCGTCGGTGCCGGCATCGTGCGCCGCAAAGCAAAACTGCTGACGATCACCGATCAGGGGATGGCCAAGCGCACGGAGCTTGAAGAGATGCCTGCGCAGCGGCGCAGCGGCAAAGGTGTTCAGATCGCCAAATTGAACAAAAACGAGCGCATGATGGGGGTTACCGTCATCGGAGCCGACACCTACGTGATTCCGATCACCCAACACGGTGCGGCGAAAACCATCACCGGGCACACCATCCCCGAGCAGGGACGGGCCACGCACGGAAGCTCCGCCATTGCACTGCAGGGGAAGGATCTGGTTGCGGGGATCGTGGTGCCAATAGGACGACTCAAAGGAGCAAGCTGATACAACGCAGCAAGCAGGTGCAGCGCATTTCGGAAAATGCGGCGCACTTGAATATTGGGAAGACAGATTCAGGTTCAGAAATAACGGAGGTCACGGATGAATTACGCGGACGAAATGCGGGTTTGCCAGCAATGTGGCAAGAACTTTGTCTTTACAGTAGAGGAACAGCGGCGACAGGAACAACTAGGGTTTCAAATCGAGCCCCCTGACCACTGCCCGGCCTGTCGCAAAAGCCTGGCCAAAGGTCCGGGGCTTCACCCCGGCAGCATAAAGTGGTACAGTGACGAGAAAGCATTTGGCTTTCTCATTCAGGAAGATGGCGATGAGGTTTTCTTCCATCGGAGCGGTGTGACCGGTGATCCGGCCGTTGCACTGCTTGAGGGGGCCCCTGTCTGGTACGAGATCAAGGACACCGACCGCGGCCCGCAAGCCTACAACGTACACGAGCGGGAATAAACGCACGTAGGGTCCTATGCGGATTGCCCTGAGCGGCTGGTTCTGGACTTACCCGAATACGGGGAGCGGGCAATACCTGCGCTGCCTGCTGAAGGCTCTGGTAGAATGCCACCCTGATACGACTTTTATGCTTCTTGCCCCGCCCGATCGAGTGGCGGGGCAAGAAATTATTCCGGGGGTCTCGCCAATCCCCGTGCCGGCGCCCCGCGGTGCTTTGGGGAAAGTGTGGTGGGAGCAGATCACCCTCCCTCTCGCCGTCCGGCGGTCGAAAGCCGATCTGCTTCACGTCCCCTACTGGGGTCCGCCGCTGTTCTCATCGGTTCCGGTGATCGCCACCGTCCACGATCTCATCCCTCTGCTGCTGCCGGAATACCGGGGCAGCCGTGCAGTGCGTCTCTACACCCGGCTGGTAAGCCTCACCGCCCGCCGCGCGGCGCTGCTTCTGACAGATTCCAACGCCTCAAGGGCCGACATCCTCCAGCATCTGCAGGTGACAAGCGCTCGCGTGCAGGCCATCCCTCTGGCAGTGGATGATAGCTACAGCCCGAAAAGTTGCCCGGAAGACGTAGAACTCCTGCAAGCTCTGGGTATCGAACCGGGGTATATCCTCTACCTGGGAGGCTTCGACAGCCGCAAGAACCTGCGGGCGGTCTTCGGTGCGTTTGCTAAAGTCCGTTGGGAGATGGGAGGTGCAGCCCGCTTGGTGGTCGCCGGACGCCTGCCCGCCCACGACTCCGCCTTCGCCCCCGATCCCCGGCGGCTGATGCAGGAAGCAGGGCTTGAACCCGGTGCCGTTCACTTCACAGGCTTTGTCCCGGAATCGGCCAAGCCCGCCCTCTATCGCGGCGCACGCGCTTTCTTCTTCCCCTCACGCTACGAGGGATTCGGTCTGCCCCCCTTGGAAGCGCTGGCCTGCGGCGTGCCGGTTGTGGGAAGCGCCACTTCCAGCATCCCTGAGGTAGTAGGAAAGGCGGGGTTCCTCAAAGATCCAGATGACATCGATGGTATGGCCGAGGCGCTACTGCGCCTGCTGCGCGAGGAGGCTCTCCGGGAGGCACTTCACCGCGTAGCGGTGGAGCAGGCGGCACAGTTCTCCTGGGAGGAAACTGCCCAGGCGACATATACAGCCTATCGACAAGCAAAACCCGAAAGCTCTTCTTAGACCTTTAGGGTCTGATCTTTGTATTTGCCCTTCAAAAATAAAAAAGATTGTGGTATAATCTATTCAAATGAACCCTGAACAGATTGTCGAACATCTACAAAAGATCCCGCTCTTCAAGGAGCTGCAGGACAAGGATGGAGAGCTGGAGCTCTATCATGTTGCGCGGATCGTGAATGAAGCCTCCTACGACGCCGGCGCATGGCTCTTCGCTCAGGGTGACCTCTCGGATAAGCTTTACCTGATCCTGGAGGGGGCTGTGCGTCTGACGCGGGTCGATCGGGACGGCGTCACCCGCCAGTTGAAAGACGTGGGACCCGGCGATTCTTTTGGGCTGACCGGCCTGCTGGTCGGCGACTTCCATGACGCAACCGCAGCAGCATTGACCGAGGTACGTGTCCTCTATCTTGAGCATGACAGCTTCGCCGATGTGATCGAGGAACGCTCCCGTCTGCGGCGCAGGCTTACCATCCCCCCGGAACTCAAACGCCGTCAGTCGACTCCCGATTTCAAATGGCTGCGTCCTGATGAGTTAGTGGTTCTCGCTGTTCGCCGTCACTGGGCCAACCTGGTACGGCGCTTGTTTGCCCCCGCCATGCTGCTGCTCATCCTCGTGCCACTCCTGTACTTTCTCATCATCGCCAATGGCTGGGCAGTGGATATTCTGGCCGTTCTCATTGGACTCCTAATCATCGGACTCGTCGGCTTTGGAGGCTGGCAGTACATCGACTGGCACGATGATAATTTTGTACTGACCACCCAGCGGATCGTCCACACTGAAGAGGTATGGCCGATCAGTCAGATGTTCGAAGAAAGTGGTCTGGATCAGATTCAGGATATCCACGAGGTTCAAACCGGCATTGCTGCAAATCTCTTGAATTTCGGCGATGTGGTCCTGCAAACCGCAGGAGAGACCGTCCAGATCGACTTGATCGGGATTGCGCAGCCGGGTGAGGTCCGCGAAATCATCTTCAGAGAGATCGAACGTAACCGCGCCCGCGACGTTCTACAAGTGCGTGGTGCAATCCGGGAAAAGCTGGCAAGCCGTCTCTTCACCAATGAACCTCCTCCCGCGGCAAAACCGCTGCCTTCCACGCCGACGCAACAGTCTCCCGTGTTACTTGCCGTAGGGGCATTCAGGGACTACTTTTTCCCACCCTCCTGGACCGTCAGCGCGGATGCCACGACCATCTATTGGCGACGGTTTTGGCTGCCGGGATTCGTCCGCTACTTAGGCCTCTTCATCCCCCTGGCACTCCTGACGCTATGGGGGCTTTACTTTCTACCCGGTTACCTGAATCAAACCGGAAGTCACTGGATGATTCCCGTATGGCTCATTGTGGAAGGCGGACTATTCGGCGCGCTGCTCTGGTTCATCGAAGATTGGCGTAACGACTACTTCGAAATCACTCCCAATCGCGTTATCCAGGTAGACCGCAAGCCCCTGCTGCTGCAGGAAAGTCGTCGCGAGACCACGCTGGACCGCATTCAGAACATCACCTCGGACATGCCCGGCATCATCGCCCGCATGTTGAAGTACGGCCATGTGATGATGGAAACAGCCGGCACGATGGGGAAATTTGAGCTTAAATGGGTCCGGTTTCCGGACAAAGTGCGGGCCGAGATCTCAAAACGGCAGCGAGAGTATGCCAAGCAGCAGCAACAGGTCCAGGCCCAGCAGCGGCAAGAAGAGATGCTGAGCTGGTTTGCGACCTATCACACTCTGAAAGATGAGCCCCCGGTACCACCTGAAACACCGATAGAGGAAACATCGTAATATAAATCCTTGAAGGTTCAATCGATCTTTGAGGGCTTGAGGAGATATAAATGGCAGTACGAGAAGTTATTACCGTTGGAGAGCCGCGGCTGCGGAAGCGTTCTAAAGAGGTGGAAAAGATAACGCCTGAACTGCGAGCCTTGATTGCGGATATGATCGAGACGATGGAGACCTACGAAGGGGTCGGGCTGGCTGCAGTTCAAGTCGGTGAGTTGGTAAGCGCCATCATCGTCGAAGTCCCGGAAAATGAGGACATACAGGGTAGTGGCGAGCGCCATGTCGTGATCAATCCCGAGATCGTGAAAGCCTCTCAGGAAACCGAGGTAGGAATAGAAGGGTGCCTCTCCATTCCCGGATACATCGGCGAGGTGGAACGCTCCACGTCCATCGTCGTCCGTGGGTTGGACGAACGCGGCAAACGCATCAACCTCCGTCCCAAGGGCTTCCTGGCACGCGTCTTCCAACACGAAATCGATCATACCAAAGGCGTTCTTTATATCGACCGCCTGGTTGCTCCCGATCGGATCTGGCCGGTGGAAGAAGGTGAAGAGGAACGTACCGAAATGGAAGAGGCTCTAAAAGCGTAGATTTCAATCAGGAGGATGATTGTGATAACAAAAGAACAAGTCATAGACGCACTGCGGAAGGTGATGGACCCGGAGATCCATCGTGATATCGTAGATCTGGAGATGGTCCGGGACGTGCAGATCAGCGACCAAAAGGTCAAAGTGACCATCGCGCTCACAGTCCCCAACTGCCCGCTTCAGGACAGCATCGCGCAAGACGCTACCCAGGCTGTCGAAGCATTGGGGGACGATCTAAGCGTTGAAATCACAATGACCGCTATGACGCCGGAAGAGAAAAAGCATCTGATGGAAAAGCTGCGGGGAGCGCAGCAGAAACAGCCGGAGCCGCTGGCAGGACAGATGAACAAGGTCAAAGCGGTCATTGCGGTGATGAGCGGGAAAGGCGGCGTGGGGAAATCCACAACGGCCGCACTGCTGGCTGCCGGGCTGCGCAGCAAGGGCATGCGCGTCGGCGTGCTGGATGCCGATATCACCGGACCGAGCATCCCCAAACTCTTCGGTGTCCACGAAACCCCTATTGGAGGAGCGCTGGGGATCATCCCACCGCAGAGCAACGAAGGGGTCAAGATCATGTCGATCAACTTGATGCTGCCGGAGGAGGATGATGCCGTCATCTGGCGCGGGCCATTGATCTCCAGCGCGATCCAGCAGTTCTGGAACGACGTTTTCTGGGGAGATCTCGACGCACTGGTCGTCGATCTCCCGCCGGGAACCTCCGACGCTGCGCTGACCGTGCTGCAGAGCCTGCCTGTGAGTGGGTGTGTCATCGTGACCTCCCCGCAGGATCTGGCGGATATGGTAGTGCGCAAAGCCGCGAAGATGGCCGAGCATCTCAATATCCCCATCATCGGGATCATCGAGAACATGAGTTACGCCGTCTGCCCGCACTGCGGTGAACACTTCGAGATCTTCGGCAAGGGGGAGAGTGAAAAGATGGCTCAAACCTTCAACACGCAGTTCTTGGGGCGGATGCCGATCGATTCGGCGTTGACTCAGGCCTGCGATACGGGAAAGGTCGAGAACTATACCAATCCGGACTTCGACGCCGTCGTCGCAAAAGTGCAGGCAGCGATCCAATAGTCGCGATTCCCATCGCTCAACTGCAATCTAAAAAAAAGAAACTTAGGGGTTTGGGGTGCAGCTTCATCACACTCCGAACCCCTTTCATGTCAGAGAGAATGAAACGTTGAAAGTAAGACGCGTTTGCCCTGGACCGCCATACTCTGTGACACGCCCCGCCTCCATAAGCTGTTATAATTGGGCCATGCAAAAAAGAGTCGGGGCATTCAACGAAACCACACGCCTTCCAGAAGGGGAAGCAAGTGCCGCCCATGCTTAAGCGCCGGGGATGGGGGCTGCTCTTGCCTGTCGTGGCTGCCACAATCTTGATGCTGGCGGCCCTGCCCTCTGCGAGAAAGCTCGCTCAGCAAAGCGCGGCTGCTGCCGAAACCACGCTCGCACTGCCGGTCTTCTCGCCGGCAGAAGGCGCGTACGAAGACGACATTCAGATCGAGATCTGCCCGCCACAGGCTGCAAGCCAGATGATCTTCACCCTGGACGGGAGCCTTCCCGTGCCGGACACGGGACTTGTGTATACACAGCCCCTCAAAGTGCGCTCCGATGCGCCGCGCGTGGTGATCCTGCGTGCTCGCGCAGTTTCCACCGATGGGCAGTTGAGCCCTGTGGTCAGCGCCTCGTACTTTATGGCTGTGCCGGCACAGCTCCCCTTTCTCTCATTGGTCATGGACCCCGCCGACCTTTGGGATCCGCAGCAAGGGATCTACGCCAAACCTCAAGAAAAAGGCCTGGCCTGGGAGCGTGCCGGCGATGTAACCTATCTCGATGCGGATCACCGCTCCGGCTTCCATCTGCCTGTCGGCGTCCGCATCCACGGCGGCCGCAGTCGGGAGTTTGACAAGAAATCCTTTCGCCTCTATTTTCGCAGCGTCTATGGGGAAGGAGCATTGGAGTACCCCTTGTTTCCGGAAAGCTCCATGCAGTCCTTCGAAAGCCTGGTCTTGCACATGGGCGGACAGGACAGCATCGCCCCGACGCGGGATAACTGGTCGCTGCTGCGCAATCCGCTGATGGATCACCTGGCCCAGGATCTCGGCGGCTACGCCACACACAGCCGTCCGGTGCTGCTCTTCATCAATGGAGAGCCCTGGGGCATCTACTATCTCCGCGAACGGCCGGACTTGAATTTTCTGGCCAGCCATTACGGCATCGAGACTGCCGACTTCCTGGACTCACCCGAACATACCTTGGTCCGTACCATCGAAGCGGGTGATCGGCAGCATTGGGACCATCTGATGCAGTTCCTTGAGACCCGCGACCTGGCGGACCCGGAGGCCTACGCCTACATCCAGAGTCAAATCGACGTGGACGCCTACATCGATTACAATCTGCTGCACATCTACGCTGCCAATACCGACTGGCCTTTTCACAACGTTCAGTTGTTCCGCCCGCGCGTGCAGGGAGGACGGTGGAACTGGCTCTTCTGGGACAGTGATCATGCCTTTGCGGCGGATCCTTACAGCTCTCTTGAAGCCAACGCGCTGGACAGAGCCCTGCAGGATAACTATCCGCTGACGGGTGGACGCGACACACTGCTGCTGCGCAAGCTGCTTGAAAATCCCACCTTCCGCACCCGCTTTCTCACCCGCGCCGCCGACCTGCTCAATACCGCATTTGCGCCCGACGCCGTCACCGCCCACATCGATACGCTGGCCGCCGAGATCGGTCCCGATATTGAGTACGAGACCCTCCGTTGGGACACCCTCAACGATTGGGCCACCAACGTCGCAGAGCTGCGCGACTTCGCTCGCCTCCGCCCCGACATCGTTCGCCAACAGTTCATCGATCGTTTCGCTCTTCAAGGAACTACCACACTCACCTTCACTGCCCCCATCTCCGGGCAGGGCTCCGTCGCCCTCAACGGCGCGCTCCTTCCCGATCTTCCCTGGAGCGGCACCTTCTTCCTCGATCTCCCCCTCACCCTTACCGCTGCGCCCGCTCCTGGCTTTCGTTTCACCGGCTGGAGTGACCCGGACCTTCCAGCAACACCCTCCCTCGTCCTCACGCCCACCACCGCACTCACCCTCACCCCGCTCTTCGCACCGCTCGATGCCGACGGGCCGCAGCCCGGCGATCTCACCTTCACCGGCCTCGATCGCGCCGGCCGGACTGCCTGGATCGGCCTGCGTGTCCAGCGCGCAAGCGGCGTCGATCTCCGCGGCTGGCGGCTTACCGATAACGACTCCAAGATTGCGTCCGACGAGGGCTCCCTCATCTTCGCCCAGGATCCGGCGCTCGCCCACGTCCCTCAGGGCACCATCCTGCACATCACCTTGCCCACCGACGGGGACTGTCCCCCCGATCAGGTCGCCCTCCAGGCACGTCAGCTCTCCCTCTGTCCCGGCAACGGACTCCTGGACGCCACGCAAGATCCCGGCTTCATCTTGGGTCCCCAGGAAGCCTTAGTCCTCCTGGCTCCCGGTCCCACCGCCGCTCTCGCTGACGATCAAGGCATCGCCTTCTTCAGTGATACCAACGCCGTCACGCCGGCCTCTTTTGGCGTCCTCACCGACGGCGTGCAAGCCACGCTCACTGCCGGAGATAACGCCACCGCAGCAGCCCCCCTGCCGGCTGCCGGACAGGTGTTGCTCATAGGAAGTTTAGCGGTATTATATTGGAACGTGCGCCAGACTTATCAGCACAAACTTTAGGAGGTTTTATGGATACAGTATTGGGCCTGACTACCCCGGCACCGCTTTCGCTCGCAACGTTGAGCTTCAATATTTTGCTGGGGCTCCTGCTTTCCAGTATTCTGGCGTGGTGCTATGTGCGCTACGGAAAATCGCTCTCGAATCGCGCACAGATTGCACAACTCATGCCGCTCTTGACCCTGGTAACGGTATTGGTCATCTCTGTGGTCAAGTCCTCGTTGGCCCTTTCTCTGGGTCTCGTCGGTGCGCTTTCCATTGTGCGCTTCCGCACCGCCATCAAGGAGCCTGAGGAACTGATCTATCTCTTCATGGCGCTGGCTATCGGATTAGGCTTGGGCGCAGATCAACGCTGGCCCACCCTGCTGGCCGTGACGCTTTTCATCGGCTACCTGCTCATCCGTGCCATGACCATCCCGCAGTCCTCCAAGAACAACCTCTATCTGAACGTCACCGCCCCCCTCGCGGAGGAAGCGTTCACTAAGATCAACGACCTGCTCCTGGAGCACGTCGAAGCCGCCGACCTGCGGCGATTAGACCGCACACCCACCGCCCTGCAGGCAACGTACCTGATCAGATGCGCAAACGACAAAGCACTGCTCACGCTCATGGATGACCTCGGAGCACACTTCCCAGAATGTGACCTCAGCTTCGTGGAGCAGGACAACTCACTGGGTGGATAACAATGAAAATTGGTGAACGAAAGTCCTCTCAGGTCCGAGGCCAGGCAATCACCTGGGCTGTGGTCCTGATCATCATCTTCAGCTCCGGGCTACTGATCGGCAATCAGGCCTCCACTGATATTTTGAACAGGCTGCGGACCCTACCGGCCCGCATGAGCAATGCCGTAACGCCCCCCGCCGATCTGCCCACGCTCATCGTGGACATGAACTTCGAGGCTTACAACGACCTGCTGGATCAGCGGGCAGGAGCGCTCGAAAAAGGCGTTTACATCCCCGAGGCCACAGACTTCGTCACCGCCACCATTCAAATCGACACCACCCTCGTACCGGTCACCATGCGGTTCATCGCCGGGCCGACGGATCACTTAGGAGACGATAGCAAATGGGGCTTCGAGGTCCGCACCCGCCGCAATCAGCAACTCCTCGGTATGCAGCGCTGCTACCTGATCGACCCAGAAGCCAACAATTGGCTTGATCAATGGGCCTTTTCCCGCACGCTGGAACGTGAAGGCATCCTGACAGCCCGCTATCAGTTCGTCAGACTGGTCTTCAATGGAACTGACCGCGGGATTTACGGACTCCAGGGAGGCTTTGCCAACGAACTGCTGACCGCCCAGGAACGCCCTACCGGCGTCATTGTCGAATTCGATGCGGATCCGCTCTGGAAATCACTGGCGAATTTCCGGGGAGACGCAGAGCAAGCCTACGCCGATCCGGTCACCAATCTCTCCGCTGACGATTTCCAATACTTCGAGGTGGATACTTTCCGCGATGCGGCCATCACTCGCGATCCGGCACTCTCCGCACAGAAGGATCAAGCAGTAGGGATGCTGCGTGCGCTTCAGAGTGGCACTCTCTCTGCCGCCGAGGTCTTCGACGTCGATCTCTATGGCCGCTACCTGGCCCTGGCGGACCTATGGGGAGCCAATGACGCCGTCTCATTGGTCAATCTGCGCTATTACTACAATCCCACGACGATGCACCTCGAGCCGATTGGATTCAATGCCAATCCGCTGCGCACGAATGGACGAATCCCACTAACCGCAACTTACCATGATCCACAGATTCAGGCTGCGTATACCAGAGAAGCGCAGCGTGTCAGCCAACCAGCCTATCTCGAAGCGCTGGAAACAGCCTTGACAGCAGAATGGCAGCGTCTGGCAAGAGTGGTAAGTGCAGAGCATGAGGCAACACCGCCATGGGAACGCCTGAGCGACCGGCAGGCCCAACTGCAGCGCTCGCTGACACCGGCGCAGCCGGTCCTTGCGTATCTGGGATCTCCTATGCTCTCCATGAGCGGCACCCTGCGCATCGAGGTCGCCAATGTCCTGAACCTGCCGGTGGAGATCCTGGGCTTCGATATCGGCGGGGCCACCTTCCTTGATCCGGATCCGGCATGGCTTTCGGAAGAATCCCAGGAATTACTAATGCCATCTGCCAATCAGATCGTCCTGCGCGCGGCGGACACGACACAGCAGCAGGTAGTACGCTACATACGCTTCGATGTCCCGCTTACCGAGATCCATCGCCGGGACAAAGAACTTGATTTCATGCAAGAGATGGAAGTCCGAATTTTCACCCGCATCTATGGCCTGACCAATGAACAACGAACGCTCGCCAAAGAAGGCTATCCGGATATCCTCATCGTGGACCAAGAACCGTGACCCACAATACCAACCTACGTTACGAGATCAAACTCACCTGCGATCCCCACTGGCTGCACCAAGCCCGTTCGTGGATCCGTCTGCACTCCGAAGGCTTCGGCGTTGCCTATCCACCCCGCCGCGTCAACAGCCTCTACCTGGATACGCTGGCGCTGACTGGACTGAACGAAAACCTGGTCGGAGTAATCGAGCGTCAGAAGCTGCGGCTGCGTTGGTACGGCGACGTTCTAACAGAGGTCAAGCCGAACCTGGAGCTGAAACAGAAGTACAACATGCTGGGGAATAAAAAGGTCTATCCATTCCCTTGTTCACTGGACCTGACCCAGCCCTGGCAAGATGTCCTGAGTGTGATCCGTGCCAACGTTCCACCCGACTGGCAGATCCTGCTGCAGATTGTGAATCAACCGGCTCTGTTGAATCGGTATCAACGGGAATACTACGTCACGCCGGATGGCGCGGTCCGAGCCACCCTGGATTTCGACCAGATTGCCTACGATCAGCGGCTCTCCCCGCACCTGAACCTGCGCTACCCTCTGGTCATGCCGGATAACGTGGTGGTCGAACTCAAAGCAGATCAAGAGCACCTGAAGCGGCTCGAAGAAATCGCAGGCGGTTTTCCCATCCCCAGAAATCGGAATTCCAAATATGTCCGGGGGCTGCTCTCGGCGTTAGGCTGATCAGCGCACGTCCACAGCCTGCAAGCGCATCGTTCGATCAGGCTGCTCAATCCCTTCCCGATCCCAAACGGGCAGCCGTTCCAGACTGGGCCAGAGGTACATCCCCGCCTGAAGGCGATACGTTCCGGGGCTCACATCCGCATCCAACGTGATCCGGTGCACATCCGCAACAATCTCATCAGGAGCCCACGCGCGGGTGGGATAGCGTCCCTCCATAGGGATCCCATCGTGCCCTGCTGCCAGGGTTCCATCCGCATTCAGCAAATGGACAAACAC
>JAVEWB010000383.1:0-3039 GCA_034004765.1 Anaerolineae bacterium | reverse complement strand
CTCAACGCGCAGATTGCTAACCTGAAGCAGGAGATTCAAGAGCGGGATCAGCGGATGGCGGTTCTGAACCAGGAATTCGGTGAGCCGCACGCTCAGACAAACGAGACAGAGATTGGGTTCTGGCAGGAAGAGGTCAAACGCCTGGCCAGTGATATGGACGTGTTGAGCCAGGAGCGCAACCGTCTGGGTAACGAGTTGACGCGGATGCACCCCAAGCTTGACCAGCTCATGGAGGAACGCACCAAACTGCTCAAGCAGTTGAGCTATTTGAAGAAGACGCTGGAGGCGACCCAGCAGAAGCTCGCCGTCCCGGAGAACAAAGGCGGCGGCCTCATGGGGTTGCTCGTGGCCGATGAGAACGGCATGATTATGATGGCCGATGCGATGGCACGCCAGATTCTGCGGCTGCCACAGGGTGAGGTCAGCGGTGCCCCGCTCAATGGCATCTATCCTTCCTCGAACTGGGCTCAGACCATCGATGATCTGCTCGCCAGCACCACCATCGGCCAGGCCCGCGCGCATCTGACGTTGGACATTGCCGAGAAGGCTGTCGAAGCGGATCTGGTAGGGCTGAAAGGCAAAGAGGGACAGACGGAGGCGTTGGTGGTGACCCTGCGCAGTGAAGAGAGTCTGGTCGAACAGCAGGAGGCCATTGCCAGCATTGTAAATGAATTCCGCACCCCGATGACCTCGCTCATCGGGTACAGCGATCTGCTTCTGGGGGAGCAGGTGGGCATCTTGAATGAGATGCAACAGCAGTTCATGGAGCGGATCAAGGCAAACGTCGAGCAGATGCAGCACGAACTCAATGACCTGATCGATCTGGTCACACCGGATGCCCGCCGTGTGGCACTGACGCCGGAACCGGTCAATCTCATTGGGGTCATTGAGGAAGCCATTGTGGGGCTTTCGGCACGCCTGCGGGAGCGCAAATTGGGGGTGAGCATGGACCTCCCGCCGGAGCTGGCTCCGGTCCGTGCCGACCGCGACAGCCTCTATCAGATCATGCTGCGGCTTCTCTCGAACGCGGTCTTGTGCTCGCAGGAGGCCACGGAGATCACGGTCACCGCGCAGGAACAGGCTGCGGAGGAGAAGGGAAAGATTGGCTTTGTCCGCATCTCCGTGACCGATACGGGCGGCGGCATTGCCCCGGAGGACTATCCCCGCGTCTTCCGCCGCATCTACCGGGCGCACCAGCCCCTGATCCAGGGGTTGGGCGAGACTGGGATCGGGTTGGCCGTGGCCCGGACGCTGGTCGAGGCCAACGGCGGCCGCATCTGGGTGGAGACGGAGCCCGGCGTGGGGAGCACCTTCAGCTTCATCCTGCCGGCACAGAAGAAGTAGCCGCGCTATCCTTATCGCACAGGCCTGAGGAGGTCGGAGCAGCGCTCCGACCTCCTCAGCATGTTAATTTCTGAGCAGGAACTCTCCGTAGCACGAGCAAAACCCAACCGGCGCTGACGATCAGAATGACGCCGTTCAGGTAGAAGGGCACATCCATCCCGATCGTGTCATACAGCAGGCCCCCCAGTAATGGCCCGATGGCAAATCCCAGGTTCTCGACAAAGTCGTAAAGGCCGTACCCCATGCCGTGTTCTTCATGGCCGGTCAAGTCGGCGACCAGCGCTGTTTCGGCAGGTTCGGAGAGCCCCCACATGAGGGCCGACGTGGTGTAGAGCAGCGCCAGCCAGATCAGCGAGGGCAGGCCTGGCATCAAGAGGGAGATGATCCCGGAGCCGGCCAGTCCCACGGCCATCATCAGCGCGCGCCCGAAGCGATCGCTCAGCCCGCCCAGCCAGGTGGAGAGGAAGGCCGCCACCAATCCGGCGGGGAAAAAGGCCCAGGCAAGCGTCATGGTATCCGTTGCGAATTTGTCCTGCAGGTAGATCAGGTAGATGGGGCTCAACATGGCTTCGGGCACACCGGTGAGGAAGACGACCACCAGCAGCTTGAGCAAGGGGCCGGACACAGCGGCTTTATTCCGAGCCGCATGCTGAACCGCGTTTGTGGCGGGCACGTTTCTCCAGGCGAAATAGGCGCCGATGAAGGTCATCACGGCGTAGCCGATGAACGTGACCTTCCAGCCGAGATCCTGGGGTAAGGTGGCCATGGCGATAGAGGCGGCAAAGATCCCCACCAATCCGCCGCGTGTCGTGATCTCGTTCAACTGTCCTATTGCTTTCCCGCGCTTTTCTGGGGAGGTGAGGTCGGCCACGATGGTATTGGCTGCCGTCCATAGAAAGGCTGAGCCGATCCCCTGCATGAGCCTGGCAGCGTAGAGCCAGTTCAGGGACTCGGCAAAGGCGAAGATGCCCATCGCCAGGGCGTAGATCAACAGGGCGACTATGAAGAAGATCTTGCGGCTGAAGCGATCTAGCCCCCACCCTACGAGGGGACGCAGCAGCAGCGTGGTCACCGTGAATACGGAGAACAGCCCCCCGATCTCGACGGCGCTGGCTCCGAAGATCTTGCTGATGACCGGCAGTCCGAAGTAGAGGAACGTGAACGGCAGCGACCACAGAAAAAGCGGTCGGTGCAGCGACTCGATAGGATGCCCTTGGCGGAAAATCAATCTTTGGTCTCCTCAGGATACCAACCGGCAGGGCGGAGGTAGATGGTGTGCACCTCTTTGAAGTCATGGAGGTATCTCAGACCTTTCGCAAGCGGCAAAGGCATTGTCAGGCCTTCACGCCAAACTTTCCGCTCGACCGTCCCTATGATCGAATAATGCTCATGGATCGTCTCTGGGGTATAGGCGGGGAACATCTGCAGCAGTAGAGCCTCTATCTGATCCTGATGGGCGATGAGAAGATCACAATCCGGACAGTAGCGGCAGGTCTTATTGAGTACTACCGACTCAAGCGGGTCAACGTGAATGAAAAGCGGCAGCTTACGCAGCTTCATCGGCTGCTCACAATCGGGGCAGCGGGTGAACCGCGCATCCGTGTAGGGATTGAGGATAAATGTGTACCGTGGTTCCAGGCGACCTATACGGGTAGGTCTCTTTGTCATGGTCTCTTTCTCCTTACAGGACTTCAG
>JAVEWB010000382.1:0-3047 GCA_034004765.1 Anaerolineae bacterium | reverse complement strand
TACCCGGGGAGCATCGCCGCCACGCGCCAGCAGATGGGACGCGCCGGACGGCGCGCGGGCACCTCGCTCTCCATCCTCATCGCCACCCCCTCGCCGCTGGACCAGTATCTGGTGACGCACCCCGAATATTTCTTCGGCCGTTCGCCCGAGGAAGCCCGGGTCAATCCGAATGCGCTGGGGCTGCTCGCGGCACATCTGGCCTGTGCCGCCTTCGAGCTGCCCTTCGAAAGCGGCGAGCCCTTCGGACGGTGTGAGAACGTCGAAGCGCTGCTGCAAGGGCTGAGCGAGGAAGGGCTGCTGCACGCAGGCGGCGAGCAGTTCACCTGGGTCGGCGAGACCTATCCCGCGCAGTCCGTCTCCCTACGCACGACCACGGCAGACACCGTCATCATCCAGGCGGCGGGGCCCACGGAGGAGATCGATGCCTTGCAGCCCACCGGTGTGATCGGTGTGGTGGACCGCCCCAGTGCGGCCCGCACGGTCTACCAGGGGGCAATCTACTTCCACGGCGGGACGTCCTACCTGGTCACGGCGTTGAACTGGGAGCAGGGCGTTGCGCAGGTTGCGCCGGTCGACGCCACGTACTACACCGTGGCCACCGAGGCCGTCGAGGTCGAACGGCTGGCACTGCGGCGTACCGTCACACACCCGGACCTGCTCCCGCCGGGGGATGCCGCCGGATCGGCAGTGACGCTCACGGACGAGGAGGTCCTGGTCCACAGCCGCCCCGTCACCTACCGGCAGGTGGATCTCACCAGCCGCGAGACGTTGGGGTGGGGGGAGATCGATCTGCCGGAGCAGGTGCTGGAGACGGAGGCCTGCCGCCTCAGCATCGGGCCCGCGCTGGTCGAAGCGCTGGCCCAGGAGGGGGTGCACCTGACCCCACTGGACTACGGGCCCGACTGGCCCCAGATCCGCGCCGCCGCCCTCGAACGGGACCACCACGCCTGCCGCCTCTGCCACGCCGTGGGGACCGCGGAGCGCCCGCTCGAGGTGCACCACATCACGCCGCTGCGCACCTTCCTGGCGCAGTATCCGCCCGCCGCGGCGCTGCACCTGGCCCACGCGCAGGAGAACCTGCTCACGCTCTGCCCGGAGTGCCACCACAAGGTGGAGCAGAGCCGCGGGGCACGCACGGCGTTGAGCGGGCTGACCTACCTGCTGCACACGCTGGCCCCCATCTTCCTGATGTGCGATCCCGGCGATCTGGGGACCTCCGTCCAGGCGCGGGACCCGGAGAGCAAGCAGCCCTCCGCCATCTTCTACGACGCCGCGCCCGGCGGTGTAGGGCTGGCGCCGCGGCTCGTCGATCTGTGGCTGACGCTGGTGCAGGCGGCGCGGGAGCGCGTCGATACCTGTCCCTGCACCTCCGGCTGCCCGTCCTGCGTTGGGCCGGTGGGGGAAAATGAAGCCAGTGCCAAGAAGGCAACCAGCCACCTGCTGGCTCTGATTTAGGGTTTCCCTGCACCCTGCCCTTGCCCGCCCCCGAGACGGTGGCGGGGAGCAAAGACAAGAGTCAACCCAAAGGCTAATTTTTAGAGGGGATGGCGCGGGTTTTGTAGTATAATAAGTGCATCTTAACCAAAATTCGAAGCCTAATGCCGATTCTGAATGCCGATACCCTGGAGTTTATCAGTCGCAGCACCGACCAGACACGTCGCCTCGGGGCACGCCTTGGGGCTCACCTGCAGGGCGGCGAAGTGCTCGCATTGGAAGGGGATCTCGGCACCGGCAAGACCGTCTTTTCCCAGGGAGTCGGCCAGGGATGGGGGGCGGTGACGCCGCTGCTCAGCCCCACCTTCATCCTCATCCGCCGTCACGACCGCCTCGACAGCAGCGTGACCCTCTATCACGTCGATCTCTACCGGTTGGACTCCATCCCGGAGATCGAGACGTTAGGGCTGGAGGAGATCCTGGGGGATTCCAAAGCCATCAGCATTGTCGAATGGGCCGACCGGGCGCCGGAGCTCATCCCGCCGGACCGTCTCTGGATCTCACTGCGGGTGTCGGATGAATACCGCCGTGCGATCACCTTTGAAGCACAGGGTGAACGCCACCAGGCACTGCTGCAGAAATTCCGCAAGGAGATTATCGGACTCTGATGTTACTCGCGATCGATACCGCCACCTACCGCGCCAGCGTCGCCCTGCACGATGGGGTCACGCTGCGGGGCGAATGCACCTGGGAAGCGGTGAACCGTCACACGGTGACGTTGGCCTCACGCATCACCGAGCTGCTCCAGGCAAGCGACAGCACGCCGGAGGCCCTGAGTGGCGTGGCCGTCTGCATCGGGCCGGGCTCTTACACCGGCGTGCGCATCGGGATTGCGGTGGCCAAAGGGCTGGCGATGACCCGCAGTCTTCCGCTGGTGGGCATCCCGACCCTGGACATCCTGGCCGCGGGACAGCCCCCCGATCCACGCCCGCTCTATGCGCTTTTCTCCGCCGGGCGTCAGCGCGTCGGGTATGCGTGCTACCGCTGGCAGGAGACGGCGTGGGAGGCGGAGACTGAAATCGCAGTCGTCACCTGGGAGGAGTTAGCCCAACGCATCACAGAGCCTACACTTATCGTCGGCGAGCTGACGCCAGAGGGACTGGGCTGCCTGTCGGCGCTGGGAGAGCGGGTTGTCATTCCGGCGGCGGCCTGGCATCTGCGCCGCGCCGGTTTCCTGGCCGACCTGGGATGGAAGCGCCTGCGGGCCAATGACCCGGGCGATCCGCATCAGATCATCCCCCTTTATCTGCATTGAGATGGCCCTGCAACCCGAACTGCCCTATATCATCCGCCGCATGGAGCCGCGGGACATCTCGCAAGTGCTGCTCGTCGATCAAAAGGTGTTCAAAGATCCCTGGCCAAAATCGGTCTACATCCACGAGCTTTACTTCAATGTGTATGCACGCTACTTCGTCCTTCAGGTAAAGAGCCTGCTCCAATTCTCACCCTACTGGCCTTGGGAACGGCAACCCCTCGAAAAGGTCCATGGCTTTGTGGGCATGCGCGTGCAAAGCGGAGAGGGGCACATCAGCACGCTCGGCGTGCATCCGCAG
>JAVEWB010000381.1:0-3053 GCA_034004765.1 Anaerolineae bacterium | reverse complement strand
CAGATAAGGGATCAGGTACTGCTCCACCGCTTCAGCGTTGTTGTGGTCTTCGATAATATCCTGGTAAGGGGGGCGCTGCGTGCGCCAGGCGTAGCCATTCCACTGCCAGCCGTGCCCCGGGCTCAGATAGATCGTTTTTCCAGCCAGCGAGCCCGAGGCTGCCGCAGTCTGCGCCTGATAGGGCGTAATCGGTGCCGCTGCCTCCGTGATGGCCGCCACCGCAGGGCCCTCGGGCAAGAAATCCGAAAGCGCCTTGCATCCCCCCGTTTCCGGGTCTCGCGCCCGGACGTGGAGAGACGTCCAGGAGAAGGCCATCAAAGCCTGCGCTGTTTCCAGTTCAGCCTGCTCGATGACGTCGGCATCCTCCGCCAGCAGCACCTCCGGTGGCACATCGAGGCAGACGGTGATCGTCTCATCCACGACGTCAACCGCCACCACAGACCAGGACTCAGGCAGCGCCGCACTGAGCGCTGCATCAATCTCCCCTACTTGAGGCGGAGGAGGAGCGGCTGCCGCACCACCACTCAAACCGACCACCAGTACCAGGGCTGCTACCAGCCCCCACCCCTGTCGATTGTTCATCGTAAGCCTCCTTCGAGACCTTCAGCTATTCATTCGCAAGCTTTGTCAGCTTGCAAGAGAACGACAAATATATTTATCGCCTATCCTTCATTTTACCTGCAAATGAAGGGACAAAAACTAACAAAACCACAACGGGTATGTTTCAGTTTCCCTATCGGCAATCCGGTGGATTGCCCCACAACTGCTTTTTGCCTGTTACGCTGCTTCATGCTACACTTAGGCGTGGGAAAGTCCATATTTCACTGTAGGAGGTTCGTAATGGGCACGTTGCTGGTCAAGAATGCCACCCTGCTTGTGACGATGAATGATGCCCGCAGCCGCATCCCCAATGGCGGGCTTTTTGTGCGCGATCACGTGATTCAGGCCGTGGGGCCGACGGCGTCACTGCCGCAGACAGCCGACACGGTCATCGACGCGGAAGGCATGCTCATCCTTCCGGGGCTGGTGAACACGCATCACCATTTCTATCAGACACTGACGCGCGCCGTCCCCGGGACACAAGACGCCGTCCTCTTCGACTGGCTGAAGACGCACTACCCGATCTGGGCAGGGATGGACAGTGAGGCCGTCCACGTGAGCGCCAAACTGGCGATGGCCGAGTTAATCCTCTCGGGATGCACCACGGCTTCCGACCACCTGTACATCTACCCCAACGACGTCCGGCTTGACGACGAGATCAGCGCCGCACAGGAGATCGGCATGCGCCTCCACGCCAGCCGGGGCTCGATGAGTCGCGGTGAAAGCCAGGGGGGGCTGCCCCCCGACCGCGTCGTCGAGAATGAGGAGGCGATCCTCATCGAAACGCGCCGGCTCATCGAGACCTATCACGACAGCGCTCCCTATGCGATGGTACGCATCGTGGTCGCCCCCTGCTCCCCCTTCTCCGTGACCGAGGATCTGATGCGCGAATCGGCCCGGCTGGCACGCAGCTATGGCGTGCAGCTCCACACACATCTGGCCGAGACGTTGGACGAGGAGGCCTTTTGCGTGGCCACCTCCGGGAAACGCCCGCTGGACTACGCCGAATCGCTGGAGTGGTTGGGTGACGACGTTTGGTTCGCCCACGGCGTCCACATCAACCCCGAAGAGATCAAGAAGATGGCGAAAACGCATACGGGGGTGGCGCACTGCCCCTCCAGCAACATGCGCCTGGCGTCCGGCATCGCGCCGGTGCGCGGCTACCTGGATGCCGGCGTGCCGGTCGGCATCGGCGTGGATGGCTCTGCCAGCAACGACTCCTCCCATTTGCTGGCCGAGGCGCGCATGGCACTGCTGCTCCAGCGCGTCAGCGGCAATCCGGCGGGGCTCACTGCCGAAGAGGCGCTGTGGATCGGCACCCGCGGCGGTGCCGAGGTCCTGGGCCGCGACGACATCGGGCAGTTAGCCGAGGGGAAGGCCGCCGATTTCATCGGGCTGCGGCTGGACACGGTAGGGTATGCAGGCGGGGCGGTCCACGATCCGCTGGCAGCCACGGTCCTCTGTGCCCCGCAACAGGTCGACCTCTCCGTCATCAACGGGAAGATCGTCGTCCAGGAGGGACAGTTGCTGACGGTGGAGCTGCCCCCGCTGGTCGAGCACCACAATCGGATCGCCATGCGGTTGGTGCGTGGGGAGTAAGAGTCCCTATCTCACACAAAAGCAGCGACCTGAGCTTTCAGGTCGCTGCTTTGTAGCTCCATCAGGCGGAGGGAGTGGGATTCGAACCCACGGTAGCCCGAAGACTACAACGGTTTTCGAGACCGCCCCGATCGGCCGCTCTGGCATCCCTCCGAACAGGGCGCATTATACCACGAAGGCGGCTTGCCGCAACAACCGTCTATATCCTACGCCACTGACAGCCCCGCCGCACCGCGAGGCAGCATGGGTCATTCATTTCTTCCTTGTGAGTTCCTTGTAAATGAGTTGCCCTCGCGCCCATGCTTTCAGATTATCCAAACGTTCTCCGTTATCCCCATGGTCGGGGTTGTCAAAGTATTGTTGGAGAGTGGTGCAAGGAACATCTGAACAGAAGCCGCAATGCTGAAAGCCTTTCTCAATCGCACATTGGGCAACGTCACAGATACCCCAGAACATCTTACCCCTGGCTGCCAGGCAACCGGGGCAATGGGTCCTTGTTTTCCATTCGCAAGTGCCGCAATATGCGCCGCACATGCCAATCAGTTGCAGGTCCATTGTAGTCCATTCTCGTGATTAACGTGGAGTAAATTCATCTGTGTCACCTATGCTGTTAATCGATGGTCCCGCTTTGTTTGCGCCGTCGCCTGCGAGCAGGGTTGGGCGGCGATCTACCAACGCCGCAAGTGCACGCCGACCGTGCACAGTTAGGGTTATCTTTCCCGGCGCCTGCAGTCTCTCTGACTGCAGGCGCCGGAATTGTGTCAATAGCCGCGCACCCTACGGGTTCTGACGCAAGACGAGCGGCAGGTACACCTTGACGTTCACAACCTGCCCGCCGCTCAGCGTGCCGGTGC
>JAVEWB010000380.1:0-3065 GCA_034004765.1 Anaerolineae bacterium | reverse complement strand
TTACGAAAACGTCGCCTGGGGAGCACGGATCAACGGGTACAAGGGTAATATGGATGCCCTGGTCGAACAATCGCTGCAGCAGGCTGCGCTCTGGGACGAGGTCAAGGACAAGCTCCAGCAGAATGCGTTAGCGCTCTCCGGCGGGCAGCAGCAAAGGCTGTGTATCGCGCGGGCCATTGCCATCAAACCGGAAATCATCCTGATGGACGAACCGGCATCGGCCCTGGATCCCATTGCCACGCTGCGCATCGAGGAGCTGATGCGCGACATCGCCCAGGAGTACACCATCATTGTGGTGACCCACAACATGCAGCAGGCGGCCCGGGTCTCCGATTACACCGCATTCTTCATGGTCGATGAGGGACGCACAGGCTATCTGGTCGAGTATGGGGCCACCAAACAGGTCTTTACCAATCCTACCGACAAACGCACGGAGGATTACATTACAGGGAGGTTCGGATGAACAAGCTCCGCGTGCTTTTCTTGTGCACAGGAAATTCGGCACGCAGTCAAATGGCAGAAGGACTGGTCAATCACTTTCTGGGAGATGCCTGGGAAGCGGTATCCGCCGGCGTCAAGCCGGCCAAAGAAGTGCATCTCCTGGCCATCAAAGTCATGGCGGAACTGGGAGTTGACATTTCCCAACAATATCCTAAAAAGATAGATGAATTCCGGAACGCCAATCTCGACCTGGTCATCGCTGTCTGCGATCAGGCAGCACGGCAGTGTCCTGCCTGGCTGGGAAAAGGAGAGGTGGTCCATATCGGATTTCCGGACCCTGCAGCGGCTGACGGCGGAGAAGAAGGTAAGCTGCAAATATTTCGACAGGTGCGTGATGGCATCCGGCAGCAAATACTCAAGTATTTAAGGGATTGGGAAGCACCGAGCTCTCTGGTAAAGCTTTAACTACCTGGGCTCGCTTCCATTCACACATTAAGCAAGGTGACATAATGACCAGAAAAACGTTCGATAAAGAATTACAGGCCTTACAAGATGAGATGCTCGCCTTAGGCAGCCTGGTAGAGAATGCGCTTGTGGACGCCGTTGACTGCCTCAAGAAGCGGGACTTCGAAGGCTCGAAGAGGCTCATGGCACAAGACCGCATCATCAACGAAAAACGTTACACGATTGAGGATGAAATTCTCACGCTGATTGCCCTACGGCAGCCGATGGCAGGGGATTTGCGGATCCTCTCCGCCATTTTGGCGATCATCTCCGAACTGGAACGCATCGGGGACTACGCCAAGGGAATCGCCAAAGTGAATCTACGCATCGGCGACCAGCCACTCATGAAGCCCATCATCGACCTGCCGATCATGGCCGAAAAATCCCGCTCTATGCTGCACCGGGCATTGGACGCTTTCATCCAGCGCGATGTGGAGCTGGCGCGCGCCATCCCTAAAGAGGATGACGAGGTCGATGCCCTCTACGAACAGACCTACCGCGAGCTGGTTACCTATATTATGGGCGACCCCAAAACGATCGAACAGGCCAATCAACTCCTGTGGGCTGCACACAACCTGGAACGGGCCGCAGATCGCGTCACCAACCTCTGTGAGCGGGTGATATTCACCGTTACCGGCGAACTGGAAGAATTAGATTAAACGATGACCGAAAAGATCACACGCCGTGAGGCTCTCAAACTGCTTGCCGGGACGGTTGCTGCAGCAGCCCTCTCCCCCGTACTCCCGGGGTATGCCTTTCCCACTTTTCCGTCGGACTCTGATGAGGACAAGGACGATACCGACTGGGTTTTGATGGGGCGTGCCATTCACCCGCTCAGTTTCTACGAGCGTCCCACGACTTCCTCGGAACGGATTGCCACACTGGCGCGCGATGAAGGCGTCCGCATTCTGAGTGAAGTGCGTGCCCCTTTCAGCGCCCACAATGACCTCTGGTACCGCACGGAGTTGGGGTACGTGCATTCAGCCTGGCTGCTTCCCATGCGCATCTATCCGCTCCAGCCCTTCATCCGCGATATCGGCTCCTGGGGATTCTGGGGCGAGGTCTCCCAGATCTTCACGGAGGGCCGGGTCGCGCCTTCGGCACAGGCCGGCCGGAAATATCGCTTCTACGGCGGGAACGTCTTCCACGTGGTTGAGGCCGTCGAGGACGAGGAAGGCAACGGCTGGTACAAGGTCGTCGATGATTATCCGCCCAAAACTATCAGCTATCAGTGGGTTGCCGCACAGGACATGCGCCGCATTCCACGCTCAGAGATGGCCCCCATCCATCCCTTTGTGGGGAATAAGCGCATCGAAGTGGATTTGAGTCAACAGAAACTCACCTGCTACGAAGGGGATAAAATCGTCTTTACCACGCTGGTAGCCGCCGGCGTGGGAGGCGATTTGGCAACCCCCACCGGGCAGAAATGTGTGCTGCTCAAGCAGCCCTCGCGTCACATGAGCAACGTTCCCTACGCAGGCGCGCCTGAGCCTACGGCTGTCCCCGGAGAGATTTTCGACCTTCCGGGGATACCCTGGAATATCTTCTTCGATCTGGAAGGTACCGCCATCCACGGGGTCTACTGGCACAATGACTTCGGCGTGCGGCGCAGCCACGGCTGCCTGAATGTCTCCAGTGAAGCGGCCCGCTGGATCTACCGCTGGGTGCACCCCATCGGCGGCTTCGAGGATGAATTCGTCCAAAGCACCTGCCAGGTCGGGACGCCCATCAACATCTTTTAATGAAAAGATCTGGGGGCTGCGAAACATCGCAGCCCCCAGTGCCTTCTTTCTAGGCTTTCTTCTGGCCGTAAGTCTTGAACTTCTCGATCACGCGTGCCATCTCATCATCCGGCAGGATCACAGGATCACCAATGCACTTCGCCTGATAGTAAATCCTGGCCACCAGCTCCAGCTCCTCGGCCGCCGAGAATGCCGTGGGCAGGTTAGGTCCCACTGTTACCAAGCCGTGGTTGGAGAGCAGCACGGCGTTGTAGTTTCCTATAGAGGCAACGATGTTCTGCGCCAGCTCCGGTGTGCCGAACGTGGCGTAAGGAGCTATCGGCACCTTATTTCCAGAAAAGCCCACCAGGTAGTGGACCGCAGGCAGTTCCCAGTTCA
>JAVEWB010000379.1:0-3068 GCA_034004765.1 Anaerolineae bacterium | reverse complement strand
CTTATTGTAGCCGCGGCCTCCGGGCCTGCCCAGCGCTAAATGACGAAAGGTGCACCCGCCAAATGGCGGGGTCGGGCAGGTGTGTTTCATTCTGGGGGAGGTCGGCAGGCTCAACCCCCGCCTACCCCAAAACTGAAATGCACCCGGCAGTGCAATCCGGTGGATTGCGCACCAAAGGCCCCTTTCGTGCCCGAAATATTGTCAAGAGGCTCAGTATGGGCTATACTTAAAAACAGATATGGAAGTTGGATGATAAACATCTCACAGCAACTCAGGCCGCAGTCATCAAGGAACATGAAGAAGATCTGAAGAGATATGAAAAAAGCAAGGCCTTATCTGATCGCAATTCCTTTGCTGCTTCTCATGGGCAGCGTCCTCTTTGTAATGACACACCCGAACGCACAGGAGGCAGACGCCCGCTATCACGCCGGGATTCCGCGCTCCATCCGGCTCACGAGTGAGGCGTTCGCAGATAACGGCGCTATCCCCGCGCTCTATTCCTGCAGCGGCGAGGCAATCTCCCCACCGCTCGCATGGACGGATCTGCCGGAGGGCACCCGCTCCCTGGTCCTGCTGGCGACCGATCAGGATATTCCCACCGCCAATCTCAAGCTCCTCGAGTTCGTGCACTGGGTGCTCTACGACATTCCCGCCGACGCACCAGCGTTAGAGGCGGGCGTGAGTGAGACCGCCTTCGACGCCTCGGGGATCGCCGTGGGCCCCAACGGGTATGGGAAGCCGGGATATTATCCTCCCTGCCCGCCCTTCGGAAGCCATGCGTACGTATTCCGCCTCTACGCTTTAGACGTGGACACGCTCGCGCCCGAAGCGGACGACAAAGTGGCCGTCCTGAAAGCGATGGAGGGCCACATCCTCGCCTATGGAGAGTTGACCGGATTCTATCAGCAGTAGAAACACAGGAGGGACCATGTCTGAGACGCCCGCAGAACGCCTGCGCGCCATCGCGCTGCGCTGGATGGAAGAAGGCTGGCAAAAAGGCAATGCGGCCATCGTCGATGAGCTGCACGCAGAGGACTTCGTGGATCACGATAGTGCCGGTCGCGCAGGGGACCGCGAGGGGTTCAAAGAGGGCATCCGTGCCCTGTATGCAGCCTTCCCAGATTTTTACGCAACCACTGAGGGTATAGTGATCGATGTGACCACGGGCAGCGTCGCCGTGCGCTGGTCGGCCACGGGCACCCAGCAAGGGATGTTTATGGGAGTTCCTCCCACAGGAAAACGATTCACGTTTGTAGGCATCGAGATCATCCGCATTGAGGATGACCACATCGTCGAGCGTTGGGGCCAGTGGGACGGGGGCTTGCCCGGATAGCAAGCGCCACAAGAAATTACGTCAAGCATCATCCACAATCCTGAAAGACAATGGAGCGCAAAATGACGACAATGGAGAATCCTCAACCCGATACCTCAGATCCAGGGAATGAACTCACCGCCGAGGCCGCCGAGCACGCTGAGATTTCGAGGACATAGCCACGGCCGTGTCCAATACACCATAGCGGGTACAGACAGGAGACTCAGGCGGGCAGGATGCCCGCGGTCCCAGAAGGAGATGTAGCACATGGAAATCTTCACCTATCATCCGATTGGCATCCTCCACACGCCGTTCACAGAAGCAAGCGGCATGCCGATCCAACCGCACGGCGCGCTCGGCGTCAAGGGAAGTATTGAACTCTTCCCCGAGTTCGCCGACGGGCTCAAGGATCTCGAAACGTTCTCGCACATTATCCTCCTGTACCATTTCCACCGGGCGCCATCCTCCCGGCTGCGCGTGGTGCCGTTCATGGATTCCGAGGAGCACGGCGTCTTCGCCACTCGCGCTCCCACACGGCCCAACCCGATCGGGCTCAGCGTGGTCCGGCTGCGGGAGGTACAGGGGACGCGCCTCGCCATCGAGAACGTCGATATGCTCGATGGGACGCCGCTGCTCGACATCAAGCCCTATGCCCCAGCTTTCGATCACTGGGAGGTCGAGTCGGCAGGCTGGCTCACCACCCGACAGCAGCAGGTGCAGGCCACCCGCTCCGACAAGCGGTTCGAATAATCCTTATAGAGACAAGTGGAGGTTACCATGGACATGAAAAATATTCCCTTTGGACTGACTGATTGGTCACAAATAGAGCCCACAGAGCATAAGGGCGAGACAGGAATGGCCTACTGGCGCACTCAGCAGTTCGATGACATCCGGGTGCGTATGGTCGAATACAGCCCAGGCTACCTCGCCGACCATTGGTGCAGCAGGGGACACATCCTGCTCTGCCTGGAAGGCGAGCTGCACACCGAGCTTGCCGACGGGAGGACCTTCGTCCTCACGCCGGGGGTAAGCTACCAGGTCGCGGACAATGCGGAGCCGCACCGCTCGTATACCCCGACGGGGGTCAAGCTGTTCATCGTCGACTGAGATGGATACCGGCAAAGAGGAAGCCAAAAAGCTGTTTTTCGAATTCGCCTGCAACCACTTCTACATGGATCATGATGGGATGGGCGAGACGTATGCGCAGTTCGATGTCAGTGAGGCCGAAGAAGCGCAGTGGCGCCAGGAATACATTGCGCTTTGGGTGAGCCGGTTATCCACAGAGGACTTGACCGCCGTCAACAGCTTGACCTCTGCCTGGGCCGGCGAAGCGCTTCCCGCATTGATCGCAATGGCAGACAAAGGGGACAGCTATGCCCGGCTGTGGTATGCCAACGCGCTGTGGGATCTGGCGACCGGCATCAGTACCGCTGCGGAGACACATGAGCAGGCGATACAAACGGCGGTCAGGTTGTGGAGGTCACTGAGCCAGGGGCCGATCGAGCTTTCCGAAAGCCATAGGGCCATGATTACGCCCTCTTCTATGAACTATCTGGAGGCTGCCACGCCTGAGGAATATGTGCGAAATTATGCAAAGAGAAGACTGCTGCGCTTCGTGCCTGGAGTTGACGAATAAGGAGGTGGCTTTATGGTACGCTTTCCGACTTCCACGCTTCTCGTGACCGCCATCATGACGGCGTTCTGGGGGTATAGGGTCATCGACACCCTCGTTCGAAAATTCCCGGGGGACGTGACC
>JAVEWB010000378.1:0-3076 GCA_034004765.1 Anaerolineae bacterium | reverse complement strand
CATGGGCAGTCGGGGAGAGCTTCACCTCAGAGTGCATCAGCCCGGGCAGGACCTCGATCTGGTAGGATCGCATTTGCTGGTGGCCACGGGCCGGGTGCCGGCCACGGATCGCCTGAACCTGTCCGCTGCCGGGGTGGCCGTCGATGCGCGGGGCTATGTGGTCGTCAACGGCGGGCTGGAGACGAATGTGCCGGGCGTCTATGCGATGGGGGACATCAAGGGGGGACCTGCCTTCACCTCCGTGGCCTATGACGATTATCGCGTGCTGCGCACCAACCTCTTGGGGAAGGGGGGCGCGACCATCGAGAATCGCCTGGTGCCCTACACGGTGTACACCGACCCGCAGTTGGGCTGTGTGGGGTTGACCGAGACCGAGGCCCGGGCACAGGGGAAGCAGATCAAGGTGGCTAAGATGTTGATGAAGCGGGTGGCCCGCGCTGTGGAGATGGATGAGACGCGGGGGGTGATGAAGGTGATCATCGATGCCGAAACCGACCGGATCTTAGGCGCGGCGATCCTGGGTATGGAGGGCGGCGAGCTGATGAGCGTCTTGCAGATGGCGATCATGGGCGGTCTGCCCTATACGACGCTGGAGAATGCGATCTATTCGCACCCCACGCTGGCGGAATCTTTGAATAACCTGTTCTCGGGACTGTAATGTAGAACAAGCCGCCGGCTTGTTCTGAGAAGTGAAAGGGAGTGCGGGACGCGGCTTTGCTGCGTCCCGCACCCCCTTTAAATCCCCCCTTGCGGTTTTCTTGTAAGCCTGTATAATCGCTTATTGCGAGTAATTGCAAATACAAGGAGTTGCAATGCACGATCACCATCCGTTTATCGAGACGTTACGCCAGCGCGAGTACCGCATCACGCCGCAGCGGGAGATGATCATTGAGGCGGTGACCACCAGCGGCAGTGAGCACGTCACGGCAGAGGAGATCTTCGAGCAGGTCCACGACAAGAGCAGCGCGCTCAACATCGCGACGGTCTATCGCACGCTGGAGATCCTGGTCGAGGAAGGGCTGATCTCGCGTGCCGACCTGGGCGGCGGGCAGATGGTCTACGCTACGTCCCACCACGGACCACACATTCACCTCGTCTGCCGCTACTGCTGGCAGGTGATCGATGCCGACTACGACTTGATTGCTCCTTTTGGAGACGCTTTGCGTGCGCAGTATGGCTTTTCCGCCGATTTGCAGCACCTGGCCGTCTTCGGCGTGTGTGCGACCTGTATGGCGGCGCTCGAAGAATAAGCCTCACCCCCGGGGGGTGAGGAGGAAATTATAAGCTCTTCACACGAAAGGATGCCTCATGTTATATTCTCCGTTGCCGATGCATATTCCTGATGGTTTTCTCTCTGTGTTGGTCTCTGTGCTGTGCTGGGCGATTGCGATCCCCGCGGTCGGCTATGCACTCAAGCGGGTCGAGAAGGATCTGGATGGACAGCGGCTGCCCTTGATGGGGGTCCTTGCCGCCTGCATTTTCGCCGGGCAGATGTTGAACTTCTCGGTCACGTGGGGGACGTCCGGCCACCTGTTGGGCGCGGCGCTGGCCACGATTCTGCTAGGGCCTTGGGCGGCGTTGGTGGTGATCACCTGCGTGGTGGGGGTGCAGGCGCTGGTCTTTCAGGACGGTGGGCTGCTGGCGCTGGGTGCCAACATCGTCAATATGGGCGTCGTCGGCGTGGCAGTCTCCTATTTCACGTATCGCACCGTTCAGGGATTGGCGAAGGGGCGCTCGTGGGGGCCCTTCGCCGGCGCGGCGGCGTCCGGCTGGCTCTCGATCGTCATTGCCTCGTTGGCCTGTGCCCTGCAACTGGCGCTCTCCCGGCCCTCCATCGCGGGGCTGACGATCCCCGCCATGGGTGGAATCCACATGCTGATCGGCATCGGTGAAGCTGCCATTACAGTGGGAGCCGTCGCTTTCCTGTATGCAACCCGCCGGGATCTTGTGCAGTCCACTGGGGTGCAGATTGAGATGGGCAAAGCTGTCTGGGTTGCAGGACTCTCCATTGCAGTGCTTTTGGCGATTGCTTCTCCCCTGGCCTCCGCGCATCCCGATGGGCTGGAGTGGGTTGCGGAGCAGATCGGTTTCCTGGATGCGGCGCAGGAGCCGCTGTACACGGTGATCCCGGATTACGTGTTCCCGGGCATCTCCAATGAGGCCCTGGCGACGATCCTGGCGGGCATCGTCGGAGCGTTGATCGTCTTAGGGGCAGCGCTGGCGGTGGGCTACACACGCCGCAAAGCGCAGTCTGCCGCTTCGAATTCATGAGCAGTCTGTCCACGTCTCCACGTTCTCTCGATCCTTACGTTCACGGTGTGAGCGTCATCCACAGCCTTGACCCGCGGGTCAAGGCTGTGCTTGCGTTGGGGTTGATCTTATCGGTTGCACTGACGCCTGTGAAGGCCTGGCCGATCTACCTCTTGCTGGCCTCATTGTCACTGGCGGCGGCGATTCTTTCCGAGTTGGGGGTGGCGAGAGTGGTGCGGCGCAGTGCGCTGGCGCTGCCCTTCATGCTTGCGGCGCTGCCGCTTGTGGCGACGACGCCCGGCCCCCCGGTCGTACAGAGCGCGCTGGGACCGTGGAAGCTGACCGTCACGTCCGAGGGGCTGGAATATTTCCTCAGCATTGTCGTGAAATCCTGGATCTCGGTGCAGACGGCGGTGGTCCTGGTGGGGAGCACGCCTTTCCCTGCGCTGCTGGCTGCCCTGCGTGCGTTGCGCGTTCCACGCCTTCTGGTAGCGGTCGGGAGTATGATGTGGCGCTACCTCTTCGTGTTCGGCGATGAGGCCCTGCGCCTGATGCGGGCTCGCGAGGCGCGGAGCAGTGCCCCCCGGTGGGATCGGAGCTCGCTGCGTTTTTCGCTTCGGCCGGGCCGTGGTGGGCGGGGCGTGCTCTGGCGTGCGCGGGTGACGGGGGGCATGATGGGCAATCTCTTCCTGCGGGCTTTCGAACGCGCCGGGCGTATCCACGCGGCGATGCTTGCGCGGGGGTATGATGGCGAGGTCCGCCTGGGGGCGCTCTCTCCTGTGACGCTCCAGGATTGGGCCGTCTTAGGGATCGGACTGGGAGTGTT
>JAVEWB010000377.1:0-3080 GCA_034004765.1 Anaerolineae bacterium | reverse complement strand
CGCTCCACAGCGTCCCTTCGTCGGATAGATCGGGGATCTGCGGGAGATAGCCCAGCCGCACCTCGCGTGCGAGGGAAACCGTCCCGCCGTCAGGTTCCAGACGACCCGCCAAAATATCGAGGAGGGTGCTCTTTCCGCAGCCATTCACACCGACAAGCGCGATACGCTCGCCGGCATGCACCTCCAAAGAGAGCCCGGAGAAGATCTCATCCACGCCGTAATATTTATTCAAATTCGAGATTGCAAGCAGTGCCATACCCGGCATTATACCAGAAAAGAGAGGAACGAAAGTAAGATTTATGTCAGGTTTTGCAATTTGGCGCCCTCCATTAGATAACAAGTTGTCTATGGCCTGTTTGCGAGTATAATGATAGAGGAATCGTGGCTTGATTGCTGGTGATAGAACGCTTCTCTATAGGGCGCTGTTGTAGGGGATAGACAAGGCAGCGCATAGAGCAGCAAGAAGATTTAAGGTAAATTGCGAGGAGGTACATCATGCAATTTCCGCCCGGATTACGGCATGTCATTGCTGAGACACACCTTTTCACAGATGCCAAGAACTATGTGATCTTGCGGCTGCCTGGCCAGCAATACGAGGACAGCATGAAGCTTGCAGCAAAACTCACGACTCCTTGCGTAGCGCTCATCAAGGATAAGGACGAGGTCACGCTCTTGCTGCCGCGGGATGAATGGGAAAACCTGCATCCTACGCTGGACGTGCTGGAAGAATCGCCCGATTACCGCCTTATCACCTTCGATCTCCCTCTGGACCTGGGGCTGGTTGGGTATCTAGCAGCGATGGCCGGCGCTATTGCCGAAAAAGGCGTCAGCATCTTCACCATCTCCGCATTTTCACGAGATCATGTCTTCGTACCGGCAGAAGACTTTGAGCAGGCCTGGGATGCCCTGCGGGACCGCATCCGTTCTTGTCGCCTCGAGGAAGAAGCCGAGAGATCCTAAAGCCGTGGAGTTGTAAGTGGGCAGCATTCATTTCCTTCTCAATAAAACCTTAGGCAAATACCAGGTCACCGGGCACATCGGCAATGGCGGAATGGCTGAAGTCTACCGCGGCCAGCAAATCAACCTGGATCGCGAAGTTGCTATCAAAGTCCTGCACCCATTCCTGGCCGAAGACGAGGGGTTCGTAACGCGTTTCAAGCGTGAAGCGCGCATTGTCGCGACCCTCCGGCACCCGAATATCGTCCAGGTTTACGACTTCGATTACAACGAAGAATTCGAAGTCTACTACATGGTCATGGAATATATCACCGGGCCGACGCTTAAAGAGCGTCTGGTGGATGGCCCCTTCGAGCCCAAAGAAGCCGCAGCCGTCGCTGCCGCCATCGCCGACGCGCTGGACTATGCGCACAGGCGCGAAATGGTGCACCGCGATATCAAACCCGCCAATATCATGTTCACCGACGAGGGACAGCCGGTTCTCACGGACTTCGGGATTGCGCGGATGTTGAGCCTGACAGGGCTCACGGCCAGCGGAGCGATGGTGGGCACACCCGCTTATATGGCCCCCGAAATCGCTACCGGACAATCGGGCACCCCGCTGTCGGACATTTATTCACTGGGCGTGGTGCTCTATCAAATCGCCACTGGGCGGCTCCCATTCGAAGCAGAGATCCCCATGACCCTGGTCATGAAGCACATCAACGAGCCGGTCCCACCGCCCACACAATTCGCGCCCGATCTACCCCGGCCCCTGGAAGCCGTGATCCTCAAGTCGCTGGCCAAGCAGCCTGAGGCACGCTTTGCCACCGGCGCCGAAATGGCTACGGCCCTGCGGCAGGCGCTGGAACTGGAAGCCCCCGCGTTTGTCGAAAGCAGCCGCCTGGCGTCTGCACCACCGACGCCGGCACCCGCTTCAGCACCGGCCAAAGCGAAGCCCGAAAAAGGGAAGAAGAAAAAGAAGACCGAAGACGAAGAAGAAAATCCGCTGCTGCGCACCTGGCCGGATAAGACAAAATCCATGGCCGATAAGAGCACAGGCAAAGAGAGCGGCAAAGCCAGACGTAAGGATCAGCCGGCAAAGCGGCACACGCTCCTGCGTCTCGTCCTGATCCTCCTTATCGCAGTGATGGTAGGATTTGTCGGGTGGGGAGCCACCCAGGGAATCTTTCCCGCCAATCTGGAGGCATACTTCCCCTTCAGCCTCACGGCCCCCACATCGACGACGACCGCTCCTGCACCCACCCATACCGTGTCGCCCACCGAAACAGACGAGGCCGTGATCACACCGACCGCGACCGCTACCCTACCGGAGGCCACCGCAGCACCGGCCGTCACCGAGGCTACCACACAGACCTGCACGCTCCGTGCCGAAGTACTGCGCATCTACACGGCGCCCAATGCCGAGAGCGTCCCCCCCGAGACCTCTTTGATCAACTACCTCACCCTGCGCAACGGCGGGAATTGTTCCTGGCCGGTGAAGACAGCCCTGGCGTTTGTCTCCGGCGAGCAGATGGGAGCGCCAGCTACCTTGACACTTAATGCGCTTGACGCCGAGGCGCAGGTCCAGGTGCTGCTCCCCATGATCGCGCCGGGAGAGCCTGGGAGCTATGAGTCCAATTGGGAGATACGCCTGCCGGATGGGAATCCCATCAGCAGCCCCATTGTCCTGACCGTAGAGGTGGGAGACTTACCGGCTTACACTCCCACGCCGCCCAATAACTTTATTGCCACACCCACGCCGAGAGCACCGCTGAACGTAGCGGCCCCGGAACTCACGGAGTGGCAGGCGGACCTGCAGCAGGAACGTTGGACCGGAACGCTGGTGCTCTCTGCCTCTGGCGGCACAGGCGTCTACCGCTTCTATCGCGATACCATGCGCAAAGATACCGAGATCCCCGGAGAGACCCTGACGTTCAACTGGAAAGAATGCACCGATTTTCCGCTAAAACTTATCGTTGTCTCGGGAGAGGAAACAATGACTTGGGAAGGGCTGATCCCTTACCCCGCTCCGGAGCAATGCCAACCGTAGTCATTTCCCCACTACTTCGAATTTCTGCATAACTGACAATTTGGGCGGGCAGGTTCCCGCCCAAATTGCTAGTACAGAGCGCCATCTAACA
>JAVEWB010000376.1:0-3081 GCA_034004765.1 Anaerolineae bacterium | reverse complement strand
CATGGGTCAGCTCGTGGCAGGTGATGCGCTGCACCTTCTCGTCGAGCGTCCCCTCTTCGATAAAGATTCGCTCCCCCATCCTCCTGTCCGCAAGCTGCAAGAGACGGGGCGGCTTCACCCCCACGGTCCGCCGCCGGCCATAGCTCTGCGCCCACCCACCCGCAAGCGGCCACAGCTTCCGGATGCGAAAAGCCCAGAGAGGCAGCGTCAGCGCCAGCAGCATTTTCCAGAGCCAGGGAGCCGACCGGAATGCAAAATCGAGCCATGACGTCATGATGTAGACGCGACAGTCCTTCGGTGCAGCAAGTCCCCACTGCTCCCGGAGAAGTCGCGCACTCCTCTCGCAGGCCTGCCGGACCCATCCGGCGGCCTCCCGCTCCTCCGCATCGAAGTACAGGGTAAGGCTCTCAACGGCTATCTTCTGCATCGTGGCCTCGGCACGTTCACCAGATGCCCGGCAGCAGGCGATACCGCACCTGGCGGGCATACTCAGCATAGCCCGATAGCTCCGCTTGTAAAGTGCGATCCTCCAGCGCTGTGCGAAGGATGAGCAGGGACACGCTCACGCCACTGGCGATCCCGGCCCACCAGGAGGCGAGCAGGACCGGCACGGCCAACTCGTACAGGATCGCGCCAACGTAAGCCGGATGGCGCACGCAGCGATACGGGCCGCCCGTCGCCACGGTGTGACCGCGCTCGGATTGGATGCGCATGATCTGCGAGAAGAAGGCGTTGGAGGCCGTCGCCCAGACCACCAGGGCATAGCTTAGCCCACATAGGACCAACGCCATCCCTTGCGCTGCCAAAGGGAAGTCACCCGTCCAGCCGTAACGTTGGTCGAGGCCGGCGACGATATAGCGTGCCAACTGCAGGAGACCCACGATGCTCATGATGGCCAGGTCCCAAGATCTGGCCCCCTTGCGCGGTCCCAGCCGCTCCGCCAGCAGCCCCGGGTTGAAGCGGAAGATGGCGACGGCCGTCGCCACGATCCAGGCCGCCATCACCGCGAGCGCGGCCCAGGCAGCCCACCAGTCCAGCCGCCGGGCCGGCCAAAACAGCGCCACACCCATGATGACGAGCCCCATCGTCTCATGGACGATATAGCGTATGACCATCTTCCTGTCCATATCCACCTCACATCACGGAGATGACCGCTAACGTGATGGTTGAGCCGTTGAACCGAGCGTAAGCCTGGCAAGTCCAGAGGAGCGCAGGCTCTTAGCGGTAAACCTATCAAGGTCGGATGAAAAAGCCGCCGTCTTCAAAATCAGCGGCAGATTGACGGTACAGCAATCCAGGGACAGCCTGTAGTCCCCCGTACAAGTGCCGTCGGAGCTGTCGAAAGCCAGGATCGTGTAAGCTCCGCTGCCGGGCAAGGCACAGTCGGTAATTTCGGCGGTGCCGGACGCCTCGTCCTCACAGAGCAGGGTACCATCTGGGCCATAGAGCCGGATCCCCGGATGGAGATTGCCCGAGACCGCACGCATGCGGACCCGCACCGTGTCACTCGTTGTAATGGTGAAGGTGTAAGTGTCCATTTGCGCCGGGTTCACGATAGTTCCCACGAGTTCCGCGCCGCGGTCGATGGGCAAACCGTTTCCCGGGTTGTTCAGCCGCTGCACGTACAGGTGATAGCCGCCCGTGTTGTTGGTCCCCACGTAATCATCGAAGGCCAGGACGAAGTACGTCCCCCCACCCGTCAGCGTGCAGCCGGCAATCTCGGCCATGTGCTTATACAACGGGGTGCCGGCTTCGCACACCTTGGCCCCGCCGGCCTCATACACCCGGATTCCCGGCAGCAAGGAGCCCGAACTCTGGCTCATCCTGAGCAGCACCCTGTCGCCCGGCTCGGCCGTGAACGTGTAGGGATTCATCTGTGCCGGGGTGGGAATCGAACCCGAGAGGGTCTGGCCGAAGCCGATCGACCCAGGGCCGACCGGGCCGTTCAGCCGCTGTACGTGCAGGTAGTAATCACCCATTTTGGTTCCGCCGTAATCGTCGGAGAGCAGGACCATGTACGTCCCCCCGCTCGCCAGCGCGCAGCCCTCGACCTCGGCCGTCGGCAGATAATAGGTGCCGTCTTCGCACACCTTGTCCCCGCCCGCATCATACACCCGGATCCGCGGGAACAACGAACCTGAACTTTTCCCCATCCTGAGCAGCACCCGGTCCCCCGGAGCGGCGGTGAACGTGTAGGTGTCCATCTGCGCCGGCATGAGGATCGACCCCGGGAGGGTCTGACCGAAGGCGATGGGCAGGACGTTTCCCGGGTTGTTCAGCCGCTGCAGGTACAAGTTGTAGCCGCCCGTTTTCGTCTTGTCATATTCACCGAAGGCCCGGATCGTGTACGTCCCCCCAGCACCCAGCGTGCAGTTCGCGATCTCGGTGGATAGCACAGTGCCGGCCTCGCACACTTTGTCCCCGCCCGGCTCATACACCTCGATGCGCGGCATCAACTCGCCCGAACTTTTACTCATCTTGACCAGCACGCGATCGCCCGGGCCGGCCGTGAACGTGTAGGTATCCACCTCTCCCGGCGCATCGATCGCGCACTGGATGGTCTCCCCAAAACCAATGCTTGCGGGACAGATGGCAATCTGCGCCGCGGCGGCGGCAGTGGGTGCCTCGGTGTGTTGGGCCGGGCTCGAGGCTGCTGCAGGAGAGCCGCCGGATAACAGCAGGCTCACCAGAAGGACTGCCGGCCCTATACCGTGGCGGCTAACCGGGCGCAGCGAGGTCATCGTGCTGCCCGACCGGGGATGAAACTGTTTAGCGCGCATGGACCGCTCCTTTCCAAAACACAGGGAAACAGGCCGCCGAACTTTTCGGCTTTATCCGCGCGGAGGTTGCGAGAGAAGCACCAGCATGTCTGTCAGAACGTCAGTAGATCTCCTGCGCATCCCTGGGCAGCGCGCGCACGTGACGCAGGTGCGCGCCGACCCTTGCATCATCATCCCGCGGGTAGTCGAAGCCAAGCTGCACCCCGACCCGCAGGGCCGTGATCCTGAAGAGATCGCCCATCGTGAGCAGCGCATCCCAGGTGCGCTCGTAATCGGCATCGGCATAGGTCTGCCGCAGCCT
>JAVEWB010000375.1:0-3082 GCA_034004765.1 Anaerolineae bacterium | reverse complement strand
CTCCTATACGCCTTTTCAGGTGGCACAGGCCATTGTGCATAGTGCCACTGATTTAGGCTCTGCCGGACGGGACAATGCCTTTGGCTGTGGGCGTATCGATGCGCAGCGCGCGCTGGCCTATGGGGCAGTGAGCAGCGGCTGCTCGGGCTGGAGCGGGTTTTCCGTGTCCGATGCGGAGTCTGAGACTGCGCCGGCATTAGACCCCGAGGCTGCTTTTGCCCCCGGTGTGTTGTTGGTCAAATTCGACGAGGGGAGTGTGAGCGCTCAGCATACGTCGCTTCTGGCTGAATATAACAGTACGATTGCGCAGACATTCGATGAGATAGGGGTTTATCAGATCACCGTGCCGGTAGGTGAGGAGCTGAGTGCAGCACAAAAGCTGAGCAGCATGCCCGGCGTTGCCTACGTTGAGCCGGATTATCTGGTGTCCATTTCTCCTATGGACTGATTTTTCGGCCGTTGCTATGAGGACTTGTGACTGCGGTGCTCTGCGCCGCAGTCACAACATTTTTTATCCGGGGGAAGTGTGCGTTTGACGTCTTACGCAAGCGTGGTATACTTTCCCGCGCGTGGAGTGGGCTCTCCTTGTAGGGGGGATGGCCGAGCGGTTTAAGGCGACGGTCTTGAAAACCGTTGTGGTGCAAGCCACCGTGGGTTCGAATCCCACTCCCTCCGCCTTAACAGTATATTGGGGGAGGTGCCAGAGTGGTTGATCGGGGCCGCCTGCTAAGCGGTTGGGGGGCCATTAAGCTCTCCCCAGGGTTCGAATCCCTGCCTCCCCGCTATTTTTTGCCCCTGTGGCTCAATGGATAGAGCGTTTGGTTGCGGACCAAAAGGTTACAGGTTCAAGTCCTGTCAGGGGTACTGGATAGAAATGCAGCGCTGCATTTCTTTTCTCTTTAATAAAGTAAAAAGGGTTCATCTGCCCCTGTGGCTCAATGGATAGAGCGTTTGGTTGCGGACCAAAAGGTTACAGGTTCAAGTCCTGTCAGGGGTACCACAAAAGAATTGCCGAGTGATCTTACGATTACCCGGCTCTTTTTTTCTCAGAGAGGAGCTGCTTCTGGACCGACATGGTGTGGCACGTGATCCGGCCCGCGGTGGCAGCACTGTTGATGTAACTATAAGGGTGTTTCTGGCTGCGACGTTTCATGTCGCAGCCAGAAACGATTCTGTGTCAGGCTATGCTTCTAGAGCCACGGCCTCGATCTCGACGAGGGCTCCCAACGGGAGGGCGGCTACCTGCACGGTCGAGCGGGCCGGCGGCTCTCCGGTGAAGAAGGAGCCATAGATTTCGTTGACCGTTTTGAAGTCCGCGAGATCCACGACAAAGACGGTCGTTTTGACCACCTTATCCATGCTGCTCCCGGCTTCTTCGAGAATCGCCTGGAGGTTGCGCATCACCTGCTGCGTTTGGGAGACGATGTCCTCTCCGGCCAATTTGCCGGTCGCAGGATCGAGGCCGGCCTGCCCGGCAGTAAAGACGAAGCCGTTGGCTTTGATGCCCTGCGAATAAGGGCCGATGGCTTTAGGAGCATGTGGTGTGGAAACAACGCTTCTCATCTGCTTATCTCCTTTTCTTTGTGTCTGATTATGGATGAACATGTTGTAGCATGGAAGTCCTGAGTCGTCAATCGGTCATCTCTTTGGACCAGCGCGGCTCCTTGACCCACCAGGCGAGCAGTACGAAGGAGATGGCGCTGATGATGGCACTGAGGGCAAAGAGCACGCCGTAGCTCAGGTTGGCGAACGCTGCTCCCAGGAGTGGTGCCAGTGTGGAGACTACGCCAATGCTGGTACTGACCAGGCCGATGTAGGTGGGGCGTTGGGCGGGCTTCCCAAACTCCATGACGAGGGTCAGCCCTGCGGTGAGCGCGGCGCCGAGCGCTGCTCCTTGCAGCAGGAAGACGACGAAATACCAGGAAGGGTGCGGGGCTATCCAGGCCAGAGAGTAAGCGAGCGTGCTGAGCAGTGCCCCTACCGCCAGACCCCGCTTGTTTCCAAAACGGTCCCCCATCAGCCCAAAGATCATATGTCCCACTGTCTCACCCCCAAGCACGCAGGTGGTGTAGAGCCCCACCGTACCGTCGGAGACCTGCCAGCGATGTAATGCGGCGGCGGTGATGAAGCCGGCACCCATGCCGCCGAGGGCCAGGAGGAGGCGCGCAATGAAGAACCTCTCGAAGTTAGGGTCTTCGTGCAGCAGGCCGGGCAGCGCCTTGAAAAATTCACGGTTGTTCTGATGGGGAAGGGTGATCGTGTACGCTGTTTCCCGTGTCAGCGCTAGAAGGACCCAACTGAGGAAGATGCCGGAGGCGGCTACTAAAAAGGTGTAGAAGAAGTTGTTGGGGAAGGGCGTGCTGGCTAGAAGTTGGGCACTGATTCCCGCTCCCAAAACGCCCAGCCCTCCACCGATGAAATTGGTGAGGCCAAAAAGCCGCCCTCGTCGGTTCGGTGGGAAGATCCGCGCGACCATCTCCTGCCAGAACACGGCAATCGACCCGGAGCCTAAATTCAGCCAGGTGTAGGAGACCAGAAAAAGAATCATCGCTGCGGTGGGATTCTGCACAGCCACGAGGGCACTCAGGGCTATGATCCAGCAAGGGATCCGCTCGATGAGGAGACCGAGCTTGATCACCACCGGCTTTTGATAGGGCAGTCGCCCCACGAGCCGCGCCATGAAAAGCTGCGGGAGAAACCACCCTCCCTGGGCAATGACGCCGATCAATCCGATGGGCAAGAGCGGGGTGGGGGTTAATTTGGTGATAAAAAGGGGCAGGATCGTGCTGGATGCGATAAAACTCACCCCAAATTTGTAGCTGGCACCTTCGAGCATATTGAAGAGAAAGTTCCAGTTGTAATTCCGTGAGAGTTCGGCCTGGATCTCGGATTCGCTGCGGTCTGGGATGGGGGGATCGAGCCGCAGGAATCGGCGCGCCACCTGGTGCAGAGCACCTTTGCCCCGTCCGGGGGTCAAAGAACCGTCGGATTGTTCCGCGATCATAGCTGGCTAATCTCCTTCTTCCGTCGATGGGCTGGGTGTTGCCCGGTCGTGGTGTGGCTCTGACGTTCCTCCCGAGTG
>JAVEWB010000374.1:0-3091 GCA_034004765.1 Anaerolineae bacterium | reverse complement strand
GGAAGGACCTGGAACAAGAGGATGGCATCGAACGGGAGGCCCGCCCGCACCCCCAAACCTTCTCGGAGATCCTCAACGCCTTCCCCGGCCACCTGGCGATCGTCGGCGACGCGGGGAGCGGCAAGACAACGCTCCTGCACGTGCTCATCAGCGCGCTGGCCGCCCAGGACCCGGCACAGATCGCTCCCGACCTGGTGAATGCACTCCCTACCCCCCTCCCGCTCCCCATCTTCCTGCCGCTGCGCTTCTTCGAGAAGGCCTGCTGCGAGCAGGGCAGCAGGCGGTACACCCACTGCGCCCCCGATCTGCTGCGTTTCATCGACGATTGGTTCGCGCAGTGGCACAAGAGCGACCTGCCCGCCGGTTTCTTAGCCGCGCAGCTCCGCGCCGGGCGCGCCTGGCTGCTGCTGGATGCGCTCGACGAGATCGTCGATCCCGTGCACCGTGAGACGGTGCGCAACGTGATCCAGGATCTGGCGGCGCAGATAGAGGGGACGCGGATGATCGTCACCGCGCGGCTGACTGCTTATCACAATACGCAGTTGAACGATCGCTTCACCGTCGTGACCGTGCGCGACCTGAACGATAACCAGCGGACCCGAATGGTCCGCGCGCTCTACAACAGCCTGGCGCTTACGGAGGCCAAACGCCGCGCAGAGGAGCTTGCCTGGCGTTTTCAGGCCTCGGAGAGCCTCCAGACGCTGGCCCGCACGCCGGTCATGGTCTGGACCGCCGCGGTGATCCACGCGCTGCGCGGCGAGCTGCCCGAGGGCCGCGCAGCGCTCTACGACGCCTACGTGGAGATCCTGCTCAAGCAGTCCTTCAAACGCAACCGCTACGACACCTCCACCGTCGACGCGTTGGCGGAAGGCGAGGGCTGGCCCTTAGCCGACCGCCGCCACTATCTGACCTACGCCGCTTTCAAGGTGCACCGGCTGCTGGAAAGCTACCCGGAGCGCAAGGGCGCGCCGCGCCTGCTCATCGGCGAGGATGAGCTGGCCGATGAAATCTTAGCCCCCTACTTCCGCGAAAACCTGGGGCTCTCACTGCGCCAGGCCCGCGACCACGCCCGTGCCTTCCTCGCGCTGATGGTGGAGCGCAGCGGGCTGCTCTACGAGTCGGAGCAAGGCTATACGATCGGCGATCACCTGACGATGCAGGAGTTCTTAGCCGCCTGCTATGTGGCGGAAAACTACGCCGCCGAGGACCCGGAGGGCTACACGGCCTTCATCCGGGAGGCGGTAGGACGCAGTTGGTGGCGGGAGATCCTCCTGTTGGTCGCGGGCTACCTGGCGGAGAAGCCCGGCTTTCAGGCAGCAAAGTTCCTGAGACTTCTCGCCGCACAAGGAGAAACGCCGTCGGAGCAGCTTGCCGCATTGGCCTTGAGCGGGCAGGGGCTGCTGCAACTGCGCGCCAAAATGCGGCGGCCCACCTGGTACGCCGGGACGGCACAGGAACTGACCCAGCAACTCTACACACGCCTCTACGCCGCACCGACCGAGGCCCCGATTCCCACCCGCCAGGAGGCCGGGCTGGCCTTGAGTCGGCTCTACGACACATCCGGTGAAGATGGCCTGAGCGATCCCCGCTTTACCGGGCCGCTGGGGTTGCCGGCGTTCGTCAGGATCCCCGCGGGGACCTTCTGGATGGGTGAGGACGACAGCGAGGACAGCGACGAAAGTCCCCGCCACAAGGTGACGTTGGAGGCCTACGAGATCGCCCGGTACCCCACGACCAATGCGATGTTCGCCCGCTTCATTGCGGCGGGCGGATATCAAGACCGGCGATGGTGGGAAGAGGCCCTTGCCGTCGAGAGTTGGGAAGCGGGGAAAGTCAAGGATTGGGTCGATGAGTGGTATGCCCTCCCGCGGTACGGGGATAACACGCGGTTGAACAACCCGGCGCAGCCTGTCGTAGGGATCAACTGGTACGAGGCGGTGGCCTACTGCTGCTGGCTGACCGCCGCAGCGAACGACGGCATGATCTATCGGCTGCCAACGGAGGCCGAGTGGGAGCGCGCCGCGCGGGGCTCGAAGGGAACCCGCTATCCGTGGGGCAACACCTGGGCAGAAGGGTACTGCAACAGCAAGGAGACCGCCCTGGAAACCACCTCGCCGGTCGGGCTTTTCCCCTGGGGAGCCGCAGAGGGGGGCATCGAGGATATGGGGGGCAACATCTGGGAGTGGTGCTGGGACTGGTACGACGAGGGATATTACGCACACACCGAAGATGCATACGCTCCCACCGGCCCGGAAAAAGGGGGCTATCGGGTGCTCCACGGCGGGAGCTGGTATGACGAAGGCGAAAGCGCCTGCCGGTGCAGCTATCGCGGGTGGTACATCCCCCAGAGCTGGCTGGCCGTCGGCGGCTTCCGCTGCGTCCGTGTGCCCCAGAAATAGTCATCTCGCGCGGAGGTGCAGGGACGCAGAGAGGGAAAAACTCCATCCCGCCGGAGGAGACAGTAGCCGAGGTTTCCTAACCTCGCTCCGGTTGCACGCTATGGAAAGCGCGGCTACGGAGAACGTCATCTGTGGTCGATCTTTCTGGGCGGGAATCCGTTCCGGGGCCGCCTCTACAGCAGCACACTCATGAAAGCACAGCGCCACCTTGAAGCCATTCGTGTATTCGTGTCCCATTCGTGGTCGGCCTGCCGGGACTCTATTTTCGTGTGGTTCGTGGTTAATGTATTCGTATCTCATTTGTAGGCGGCCTGTTTGGACAATCCGGCGGATTGTCCTACAAAGGCTCCGGTTGCGCGAGTTCTTCTAAAATTGCATTTTTCCCCTTTTGGGACTACTCTAGGGTAGCCGCGCTTAGAGCGCGCCGGGAAAGTCAGCAGCGCATCCAGAGGGAGCTAAAATGCACAAAGCCAGCACCGCAGCCTATGAGAAGATCCTGCTCGTCTTAGCCGATCTGCCCTTCCGCCCGCAGGAACGCCCACCCCGCACGCCTGCTGTCGTGATCGCCGACTGGCAGGCGCAGGCCAGGACCCTACCCGCTGCGCCCGCAGGGCTCTCCGATCAGAACCTCGTCGAACTCATGGGACTCCCCGCCCTGACGCTCCTCAGCCTGGACCCGACCGACCGCCTCG
>JAVEWB010000027.1:0-14361 GCA_034004765.1 Anaerolineae bacterium | reverse complement strand
GAAGCACGCTCCGCAGGGAGGTCCCCTTCTCGCGGCGAGAGTTCTAAAACCCAGGTTTCGCTGGCTACCTCTCGGACGTGGGGAGTGAAGGGGAAGTGTCCGATGATGGCCACCTTCTTGCCGGTTCCCTGTTCGATGATCAACTCCTCGGCGTTGACCTCGCGGCAGCGATCGAGCGGTACGTCCAGGAGCGCGTTGAGGGTGGCAAATCCCACGCTGGCTTCCAAAAGACTGTCTGACTGTGTCAAAGCGACCAGTTCGGCGACAGAGCGTTCGGTGAGATGTCCAGCGTCGGCAACGGGTGAACGTTTTCCGTGGTGGTGCTCATCGGTGCCTCCGTGAAGCGTGGAGGAAATCCCGGCCCGGCATTTCCCATCTATCTCCACGAGGACCAGCGACCAATAGACGCCGATGCAGACCTGTAAGGGACGTGCGGCGGCGGCGTTTTCCGCCACCTGATTCGAGAGAGTTTCAAGCACTGACATAGGACGACTCCTTCCGTGGTTTGTTCTGTGGTGCTGTTTGTCATTTATGCTCTCCGTTATATTATAATGCTTTACGAATGAAGGGTAACCCGAATCGATTAAAAAATTCTGCTTTTTGGTCGAGTGTGAATGAATAAACTACAACCTGCTTTCTGGAAATGGACTGGTGTGACCCTGGCTGTGGCCGCTCTGTTGGCCTTTGTCATCTTGACACCCCCGCCGCTGCTGCGCAAGATCGACTACATCGGTGCAGCAGTCTGTCACCGCATGCCGACTCACAGCTTTTTCGTGGATGGCCATCAGTTGCCGGTTTGCCAGCGCTGCACCGGCACTTTCACCGGCGCTTTGACCGGGCTGCTTTTCCACTGGGGGATTCTACGCCGCCGTCGCTACCAGCGCTTCCCCGCGCTGTGGATGTGGGGCGTCCTGGCGGCGTGTTTCGCTTTCTGGGGGTTGGACGGCGTGAACTCAATGACCACCGATCAGTTCGGCGTGAGCATCCTCGGCTATGCGCCGCAGCCCTGGCTGCGGTTATTAACTGGAACGCTGATGGGGATGAGCATGAGCGTGGTCCTGGTACCTGCGTTCAACCTGACCCTGTGGAAAGATGGCGTTGATGAACATCCTCTCACCGACTGGAAGGACTTGCTGCTGTTGATCCTGGTCGAGCTTGCCCAGGCTGCGCTCATCTACACGCTGGAGCCCTGGCTGCTCTATCCCATCGCACTTTATACGACGGTGGGAGTCACCGCCATGTTCATCCTGCTGGGGGCCATGGTTTGGGTGATGGCGCTGGGGTATGATCAGCGGTATGCATCCTGGCGGCAGGCCTGGCTCCCTTTCTTGTGGGGTGTGGCCTTTGCCGCGCTGGTGATCGGGGGAATGGATGCTGTCCGGCTGTATATTCTAGGGTCCATCGATCGCATCCCTGGCGTCATGTGATTTTCTTTTGTCTGTGTGCTTATACCGGGTTTGCTTCTGCATATATGGGGACGATAGAATAATACCCTTGTGCAGATCAAATCTGGCAATTGGTCACAGAAATTATAGTATGATCAGCACTATGTAAATGTTGGACATCTGCTCTATACTGACCTATGTATGCATCTACCTCTTCACGTTAAGTTCATAATCAGCAAATGGTTGAGACCGCAGGCAGGCTTAAAACAGTAACCGGAGTCTGGCTTCCAATGAGAGGAAACTCTCATAGTTTGTAGTGTACCAACTATCATATCTTTAGGAGGTTTCCGCCGATGTATAAGAAACTGTTTATCCCTGGTCCGACCCATGTTCGCGAGGAGATTCTGGGCGCGCAGACGGCTCCCATGATTGGACATCGCAGCAAGGACTACTCCGCTTTGCAGGCTGCTGTCAGCCCGAAGTTGAGGCAGCTCCTCTATACGGAACAGCCTGTGTTTATCTATGCCAGCTCTGGCACCGGCTTGATGGAAGGCTCCCTCCGGCAGGGTGTGCAGAAGCGCGCGCTGGTCACCGTCTGCGGCGCTTTCTCCGAGCGCTGGTATGAGATTGCCGTAGCTAATGGGGTGCCTACCGATCGTCTGGATGTAGAGCTGGGCAAGGGCTTCACACCGGAGATGGTGGATGAGGCTTTGAGCAAAGCGGACTATGACGTGCTTACCCTTACTCTGAACGAGACCTCGACCGGTGTGATGAACCCCGTCAAGGAGATTGCGGCGCTGGTTCGCCAAAAGTATCCTGATGTGTTGATCCTGGTGGATGCGGTCTCCGCGATGGCCGGGGCAAAGATCGAGTTCGATGCCTGGGGGATCGATGTGGCCTTTGCCAGCTCGCAGAAGTGCTTTGCGCTGCCCCCCGGATTGGCCATCGCTGCCGTCAGCGAACGCGCTTTGAAGCGGGCCGAGCAGATCCCCAACCGTGGCTATTACTTTGACTACCTGACCATGCTCAAGTACTACAAAAAGGATCAAACCCCGGCCACCCCGGCAATCAGCCTGATCTATGCGTTGAACCAGCAGTTGGATGACATTCTGGCCGAGGGACTGGAGAATCGCTGGGCACGTCATATCGAAATGGGGAACCTGGTGCGTGAGTGGGGGCGCAAGCACTGGGCGCTCTTCGCCGACGAGAAGTTCCTCTCCAACACTGTGACCACTGTGGCCAATACACGTGGAATCAGCGTTGCGGACTTGAACGCAGAGCTGGGCAAGCGCGGTGCGCAGATTTCCAATGGGTATGGCACGCTGAAGGAAAAGACCTTCCGCATCGCTCACATGGGAGATTTGACGGTCGCGGACATCAAGTGGCTGTTGGGTGAGATCGACGATATCCTGGGGCTCTAGCTCAGGGACTATCCTCATACAGGAAACGAGGTAAGAGAAATGGCGAAACTGTTGGTCTGTGATTCTATCTCTGCAAGTGCCGTTGAGGAAATGCGTGCCCTGGGGGTAACGGTGGATGTCCGGGACACGATCACCCCGGAGGAACTGACGGCGGTCATCGGCGACTACGACGCGATTGTGGTGCGCAGCCGCACGAAGGTGCGCGCTCCCATGCTGGAGAACCCCGGCAACTTGAAGTACATCATCCGCGGCGGTGTGGGTGTGGATAACATCGACGTGGAGGTCGCCAAGGCCAAAGGAATCAAGGTCTTGAACACCCCTGCGGCTACCTCTAACTCCGTTGCGGAACTCGCGCTGGGTTTGATGTTCGCTCTGGCCCGGCGGATTGCTTATGCCGACGCCACCATGAAGGCGGGGCAGTGGGAGAAGAAGACGCTCAAAGGGTTGGAACTGGCCGGTAAGACGTTGGGGGTCATTGGGTATGGCCGCATCGGCAAGTTGCTGGCGCAGAAGGCCCGGGCGTTGGGGATGAAAGTCGTCGCTTACGATCCTTACGTCCAAGATGAGGATATCGTGCCGCTGGAGGAGCTGTTGAAGCAGGCGGATTACATCAGCCTGCACCTCCCGCATACCGACGAAACCCATGACCTTCTCAGTGCTGACCAGTTTGCAATGATGAAGCCGGGTGTTTTCATCGTCGATGCTGCGCGCGGCGGTGTGGTGGATGAAGAAGCGCTCTACAACGCGCTGGTTGAAGGGCGTGTCGCGGGTGCTGCGTTGGACGTCTACACCGAGGAGCCGCCCCAGAAGGAGCTGCTGCACAATCTTGTCGCGCTGCCTCAGGTGGTTGCCATGCCTCACATTGGCGCATCGACCAAAGAAGGGCAGGCCCGCATTGGCGGCGAGGTCGTTGCTCTGGCGAAGGAATACCTGCTGTAAAGCAGCCAGTCAGCTTGAAACGCCCTTCTCGGAAGCAGCACGCTCCCGAGAAGGGCTATCCAGGAAAATGAGGAGGAACGATGGCGAAAATCCAACCGTTTCGCGGACTGCGGTACAACCCCAAGAAGATCTGTGATCTCTCTACCGTCATCACGATGCCCTACGACCGCATCCACGAGGCCGAACAGGCGCAGTATTACGACCACGACCCCTATAATTACGTCCGCATCATTCAGGGTATCCGCACCCCCGATGAGCCGGATAATAACGTCTATACCCGGGCACGGGACTACATGCAGGCCTGGTTGTCGGAAGGTGTGATGCTGCGTGAACCCGCCCCGCGGCTCTACGTGCTGGAACAGCGTTTTACCACGCCGGATGGCATCGTGCACACACGTCGCGGCTTTACGGCGGCGCTGGAGTTGACTACTTTCGAGGAAGGTGTAATTTTGCCCCACGAGCGCACGCTCAGCGGCCCTAAGGTGGATCGCCTCAATCTGACGCGGGCCACAGAAGCGGCCTGGGGGCATATTTTTATCCTCTATCCCGATTCCGAGAATCGCATCAACGCCCTCTTGCAGCCCTATCTGGATTCCCACATGCCCCTGATCGTGCATGAGCAGGTAATCGAGCCCGCCGTCGAGCAGGATTTCTGGGTGGTGGATGATCCCGAATTGATCGCGGCGGTTGCCGCAGAGATGGCACCCAAGCGCAATTTGATCATTGCCGATGGGCATCACCGCTACGAGACGTCGTTGACCTATCGGGATGAGATGCGTGAGAAATGCCCGGATGCCCCCCCCAATGCCGGTTTCAACTACACGATGGCGACTTTTGTCAGCATGAGTGATCCGGGATTGGTGATCCTTCCCACGCACCGGCTGATCCATTCCTATACTCGGATGACCGGTAAGGCTTTGCTTGAGGCATTGAAGGCTTACTTCGTCGTTGAGCCGATGAAGGACCGCGGCGTGATGGAGAGCGCACTGGCTCTGGCTACCCCCGATCAGCCGCGGTATGGCTTCTACGATGGCAGCTACACGCTCCTGACGTTGAAATCGCTGGATATCATGGCGGAGCTGGTCCCCGACCGTGATTCGCACTGGCGTGCTCTGGATGTCGCCGTGCTGCACGAGCTGATCCTTGAGCATGTGATGGGGCTGAGCAAAGAAAGTGTGGCCCGCAAGGAGAATCTGGATTACCTGCGGGAGCCTGAGCCGGGGTACACGGCAGTGGATAAGGGCGAGGCGAACTTCCTGTTCTTGCTGAATGGCACACGCATGGAGCACGTTCGGGCGTGCACCGAGGCAGGCGAGAAGATGCCGCAAAAATCCACGGATTTCTATCCGAAAGTGATCAGTGGGCTGGTCGCGCTGCCGCTGCACGATGAGGTTCCCTGAGCAGCATAGGCTTTGACGTACAAGACAAGACGCCGGATGAGAGTTGACCTCCGGCGTCTTGTTTTCTATGGTATACTGGCAGCATAATTCAGTATGTGAAATGATGGGGTATGGCAAAAATTCAATATCTACTTGTTGACCTGGATGATACGATCTACACAGATACAACCGGCCTTTTTATCGAGGTCAAGGAACGGATCGAGACCTGGCTTTCTCGTGCGTTGGAGATTTCTCCCGAGCAGGCCAAAACCCTGCGCGGTGCCTACTATCGCGCTTATGGTACCACGATGAGCGGGCTTCAACACCACCATCCGGAGGCGGACATCGACGCTTACCTGGAGGATGTCCACCGGGTGGATGTGTCGCGCTATTTGCAGCCTAACCCTGCGCTGGCGGAGATGCTGAGACGCTTTCCTGTGGAAAAGGTGGTCTTTACCAATGCAACCACAGATTGGGCGGAGCGTATCCTGCGGCAGTTAGGTGTCCGGGACTGCTTCTCACAGATTGTGGATGTCCGTGCTGTAGATTATGTGTCGAAGCCCTTCCCGGAAGCCTACCGGCGGCTGCTGGCGCGACTGAACGTCCCGGGGGAAGCCTGTGTGCTTGTGGATGACCAGGTGCGCAATCTAAAGGCCGGTGCGGAGTTCGGTATGCGGACGATTTTGGTGCGTGCCGGCGTTCTTCCGGAGGATGGCGTCGAATTTGCCGTTTCCGATATCCTGGAGATCGAGCCGATTCTCGAGGAGCTGTTGCTTTTATATGGGGCTTGAATTTGCCGTTTCGATATAGAAATAGGGTGAACCTTGAGTTCACCCTATTTTGCGCTATAATGCCGGAGGTGGGAGTTGAACCCACACGGGAATTACCCGAACGAGTTTGAGTCGTTTGCGTCTGCCGTTTCCGCCACTCCGGCCTGACTTCAAGTATAGCCGTATTTTAGAATACGTCAAGCCGGGGTGCTCTTAAACAATGACTGGATCTTGTTTGTCTGTATGCTAAATTTCATCATGGTAGCACATGGAGGACTGGCTCATGGAGCCATGGATGGCGGTAGCCGGAGGGGACGAAGAAAAGCTGGTTCGGGGTGCCCAGAAGGGAAACCTGGACGCTTTCAACGCGTTGATCTTGCAGTATCAGACGCAGGTTTATAACCTGGCTTATCAGATGCTGCAAGACCCAGCCTCGGCGGACGACGCTACTCAGGAGGCTTTCATCTCGGCCTATCATGGCCTGGAGAAGTTCCGGGGCGGATCGTTCCGTGCCTGGCTGCTGCGTATTGTGGCGAATGCTTGCTATGACGAGCTGCGGCGGCAGAAACGGAGGCCCTCCGTCTCGCTGGATGATTTCGGCGACGAGATGGATGAGGAGGCGAATCCGCACCTGGCAGATGGCGGGGAGCTGCCCGAGGAAAGCCTGCAGCGAGATGAACTCCGGGCGCTGTTGGAGCGCACGATGGCGCTGCTGCCGGAGGATCAGCGCATGGCGCTGCTGTTGGTGGATCGCCTGGGATTTTCTTATGATGAGGTGGCCGAGACCATGCAGGTGCAGTTAGGCACGGTCAAGTCGCGGCTGGCCCGGGCGCGGGCCAGGATGCGTGACCTGTTGTTGGAAGAGCAGGAACTTTTGCCTGTCTCCTATCGTCTGAAGGGTAGTGATTAGAGTGGAGGAAGGCGATGAATTATAAAGTTTGGGATGAAGCCGATCTCTCCGCCTACCTGGATGGACAGTTACGTTCCGACCAACAAGCGGCTCTGGAGGCCGATTTGGAGCGTGATCCTGAATTGCAGCGGCAGGTTGAGGCGCTGCGTCGGACGGCTGCGTTGGTGCAGGCGTTGCCCTTGCGGGAAGCCCCGCGGAATTATTTGCTGACTCCATCGATGGTGAAAGCGCCCGAGAAGCAGTCTGCCCGACCGCTGCGCTGGTCTAATTTCCTGGTGATGCGCCTGGCAACGGCTCTAAGCGCTGCGGCTTTTGTGGTGGCGGTGGGACTGCAAATCAACCCGACGCGGATGTTCCTGACGTCCGCCCCTGCACCGTTGCAGGATCGGGGTGTGGTGCTGCAGGAGGAGGTCGCCCAGTCGAGTGAAGCGCCGATGATGGTTGCCGAAGCCCCGGTAGAGGCCACAGAAGAGCCTGCTGCCAAGATGGTGGAGGAGTCGCTGCCTGAGGCGCTGCCGGAGATGGGTGCTCCTGCACCGGAGGGTGAGGTACTCCCCGGCGTCGCGCCTTCCTGGGAAGAGGGCTCTTCGGGTGGCGAAGGCATTGGCGGTGGCGGTGATGGTATGCCTGGGGAAGGATGGGGTGTTGGCGGCGGTCCTGCCGGCATGGGCGGCGGTCCGGCTGAGGAACCTCAGTCAGACGTGGCTGCGCTGACCGCATATACTGTCACACTCGAAGCTGGAATCTGTGCGGCGGACGACACTGATTGCCAGAATGCAGAACCCCTGATGACGCCGGTGGCTCTCGGCGCACCGACGGCGTTGGTCGAAGAGCGGGAGGTGGAGGCTGAAGCGACTGCATTGGATACTGGTGCTCCTGAGGCAGCGACTTTTGCAGTCCCGGAGGAACCACCTGACACTGTGGAGGATCATGCTGGACCGAATATGGCGGCTGTGCTTCGCTGGCTGACGATTTTCCTGGGATTGAGTACTGTGGGATTGGGCCTGGTGACCTGGTGGCTTTCACGGCAGCGTTAGGCAGGGTTGGGTGAATCTTTATCGGTGGGGCGGACTTTGGGTGTCCGCCCGCCGTTTTTGTGTGTTTCCCAGGATAGCATTTGACGTTGTGTCTGGATCGTGTAGGATAGGGATACATGATAGAAGAAAAAACGTTGCCTAATTTCGATCCGCACAGGGCCTCTCAGAAGCTGGAGTTGAATTTTTGCCCCCGCTGTGGCCATGCCTTGACGGATATGCAGGCTTTTGGCCGTGTTCAACGTGTCTGCCCGGCCTGCGGGTTAGTGGTTTTCCGCGACCATAAGGTTGCCGCCGCTGTGGTGGTGGAAGATCCTCTTGGGCGTGTGCTCCTGGTGCGGCGTGCCTGGAAGCCTATGCAGGGCTATTGGAGTCTCCCGGCCGGCTTCGTCGAATATGATGAGGACCCTGCTGCTGCGGCTGTCCGTGAATGCAGCGAGGAGACGGGAATTGTGGTAGACAACCTGCACTTGCTGATGCTGGTCGCCGGGCGCGAACATGATCGCGGTGCTGATTTGGTGGTGGTTTATACCGGTTGTCTGGTTGCGGGGGACCCAAGTGCTGCCGATGATGCGGATGCGGTAGGGTTTTTCTCATTGGATGCGCTGCCGCCGTTGGCCTTCCGCGCGACGCAAGAAGCCCTGGCGCGTTTTCAGGAACTTCGTGGCCTGAGCAGCATTTCAGATTCTGCGTTGGGGTAGATAGGGATGAATCGTCGTAGCAGTTTGCTTGTTCTGATTGTGTTACTCTTCGTCTTCGGGATTGCTGCCGTCACGTTGGGGGCATCTGATGTCTGGCAACCTACCCCGGTGGCTATGATAGTGGCGGAGACAGAGGTGCCGGTGCTCACTGCAGCGGTCACGGCGACGCCGACGATCACCGTACCTGTTACTCTTACCCCGGCTGCCACGGCGACGGCTTTGCCCACGGCCACGCCGGCACTTTCGGTTGCCGTAGCGACTTCTACAACCTCTGTGCTCTCTCCTCTCTCGACGCCTTCGCTGGCTGTTTCTGTATCTGTCTCTCCGCTGGAGACGCCGACGCTGCCCGTTTCTCCACTGCCGACGCCTGCCCTGCCTGTTTCTCCGCTGCCGACGCCTACTGCTTTTCCTGTCCCGGCAGAGCTGCACGTGCCCATTTTGATGTACCACTACGTCTCCGTGCTGCCTTCCAACGCCGATTCACTCCGCCGTGGGCTGACGGTGGTGCCGGAGATGTTCGAGGCGCAGCTCCAGTATCTCACGGAGCAGGGATATACGACCGTGACGCTCCAGGACCTCTACGACGCGCTGAGTGTGGGAAAACCACTGCCGGAGAAGCCGATCGTGCTGACGTTCGACGACGGGTATAAGGATGCTTATACCGATGTCCTCCCGCTGCTGCAAAAATATGGCTTTGTCGGAGAGTTCTTCATTTTGGCGACCCCACCGCACTTCGAGTCGCCGGACTACATGACTTGGGCCGAAATCGCCAAGATGGCCAAAGCCGGCATGTCTATGCAGGGACACGGGCGTGACCATTACGATCTTCGCAATCGCAGCTACGACTTCCTGGTCAATCAGATCTTGGGCATTAAAGAAGCCGTTGAGGCTCACACGGAACAGCCGGTTACATTCTTCTGTTATCCTGCGGGAAAATACGATCGCTCCGTCCTTGCCGTGGTTGAATCGGCCGGCTATTTGGGCGGGGTAACGACGGAGTGGGGGACCACGGAGCGGCTGGACAATCGCTTCACCTGGCCCCGTATCCGTGTGCATGGCGCCTGGTCGCTCGAGAAATTTATCGATGTTCTCGAGCGCTTGGAGCAGTGAACGGCCCGGCGTGGGGCTTGTAGCGCTTCTGACGCTTGCTGCGGATTTCTGAGGAATCAGGCTGGCGTATTGAGCCCGTCCATCTTTTCCCGTGTCGGGAAACCTGTTTACCGGATCGGAGTAAGCGCTTTACATGGGCGATAAACAGCACCATACCCTTTACAACGCCGCGTTGATCTTGTTCCTGCTGGCCTACCTGGCGTTAGGAGCCTTTAGCCTCTACTGGCTGGCGGTGCTGACACCTCGCCATCCTATTGGCTCGGATTTCAGGATTTACTACCAGGCTTATATGGATGCTCAGGCGGGTGATAACCCCTATCTCCCTTATGACATTGGGACGAGCTACGTTTATCATCCCTTTGCCTTGACCTTTTTGAGTCTCTTCTCGCCCGGTGACAATAATCAGGTGACGGCGCTGCGTTTTTGGATCACGGCAGGGGTTGTCGCCTGGATTGGTGTTGTATGGTTGGTCGTGCGCCTGCTGCGCTCGGATTTTTGGGGGAAGGACACTCCCTTTGTTGCTGATAGCCGGATGCTGGGGGGCTGTGTGCTGCTCTTTTTGGGATTTGGCCCTCTGTGGGAGACGTTGCATACCGGGCAGATCAACACCTTCGTGGTGGTGTTCCTCTATCTCTCGTTCTATCTGGCTGAAAAACGGCATGAGGAGGCGGCAGGGCTTTTTCTGGCGCTGGCGATTGTATTGAAGACCTCTCCACTGATCTTCATCGCCTATTTTTTCGTCTTCCGGCGCTATCGTGTGGTCTTCAGCACGCTCATTAGCCTGGGCTTGTTGACGCTGGTGCCTCTTGTTCAATTCCTGCCGCGTGTGATCTGGGACTTCGTTCACATTCTCCCGCTGATGGGGACGGCGATTCATGCTACCCCTTATAACCAAAGCGTCTTGAGCCTCGTCTTCCGCCTGGTCAAATCTCTTGGTTATGCTGATTGGGGACCAACACTGATATGGGGACATAAGGTTATTTTTGCGGGATTGCTGGCGCTTCTCTTCGGAGGCGGTTGGCTGGCCAGAGGAGAGACCAAGGCGCTGCGTTTCTGGGTCTTCACGACGTTGGTCGCGCTGATGGTTTTCTTTTCACCTCTTGTCTGGTATCATCATTCTGTGTTCTTGCTCCTGCCCCTGGCGGCACTCTTGCTGCACAGATCCAGGGTCTATGGTGTGGTAGGATTGAGCCTTTTGTCCTTGATCCAGTTGGACAGGGTATTCGAGCACTTCGTGATGCGCGCAGGCGTGCCTGTCCTTCTGGCACAGGGCGTGCTGATTGGCGTGCTCCTGGGAATGTCTTTCGCGGAGTGGAGGGGGTTGAACGATGTCCGAAGAGCTTGAGCGTTGGTTCCCACGGAACCGGTCGGCGCTTTTAGGGACGGTGATCAATGGGAGCCTGAGCAAGGGGCTGGAGGTCAAGCTTGCTGCCGAGCGCATCATCGAAGGCCTGGCTGTGGGACGCTATGTAGTGGTCCATGGGCAGACCGAACGGCGCTTCTTTGGCATGATCACCGATGTGTTGTTGGAGACCTGTAATCCGGAGGTGGAGCAGGTATCCCCTCCTGACCCCGACAGCTTCCTGGCCCGTGTCTATCGCGGTACATTGACCTATGGGCGCGTTCACATTACCCCGATGTTGGTTGTGGACAAGAGCGGCGGGATACGCCCCGCGAAAACGGTCCCCACGCACTTCACACAGGCTTATGACGCCACGCCGGAGGAGGTCGCCGAGATCTTCGGTGACGAGCACGAGAAGGGTCACTTCTACGTGGGCGATCCTTTGGAGATGGAGGGGACGCATGTGGCGCTGGATTTGCGCCGGTTTGTGGAGCGCTCCAGCGGTGTCTTTGGCAAGAGCGGCACCGGCAAGACCTTTTTGACGCGCATGTTGTTGGCCGGCATTGTCAAAGAGGGGGTGGCAGTGAACCTCGTCTTCGACATGCACAACGAGTATGGCTGGCGGAGTGAGGATGAGGCCCGGCAGGACGTCAAGGGCCTGCGGCAGCTCTTTGGTACGCAGGTCAGTGTCTTCACGCTGGACCCCGAATCCTCACGGCGGCGTGGCAGCAAAACCGATCACATTGTGCAGATCAGCTACGATCAGCTTGAACCGGAAGACCTGGAGATGCTGGCCCCGCTCTTCGGCTTTACCGATGTGCAGACCAACGCGCTCTACATGCTCCGTCGCCGGTTGGGGGTGCAGTGGGTGCGCCGCCTGCTTGCGGAGGAGCCGGACGAGGGGGTTCTCAGCCTGACGGAGGAGAACCGGCTCCATGAGGGCACATTGGGGGCGATTCAGCGCAAGCTCTCGCAGCTCTATCGTTTCGGGTTTCTGGTGGAGCATGCTTTTGAGGATCCGATCAAGCTCATCCTGGATTATCTGGAGAGCGGCAAGCACGTGGTGCTGGAGTTCGGCCGCTACGGCAACGCGTTGGAAGCGTATATTCTAGTGGCGAATTACATCACCCGGAGGATCCACCGCGCTTACGTGGATCGCAAGGAGACGTATTTGGGAGGCCAGGGACAGGAGCCGCGCCCGCTGGTGATCACCATCGAGGAAGCGCATAAGTTCCTTGACCCGGCCATTGCGCGTCACACGATCTTTGGCACGATTGCGCGGGAGATGCGTAAGTACAACGCCACACTGCTGGTGATCGATCAACGTCCCAGCGGCATCGATCCTGAGGTGATGAGCCAGATCGGGACGCGGGTCACGGCTTTGCTGGATGAGGAGAACGACATCCGCGCCGTCTTTTCCGGTGTGGCCGGGACGGCGGCCCTGCGAGAGGTACTGGCCCGGCTGGAGACGAAGCAGCAAGTGTTGATCTTGGGTCATGCCGTGCCGATGCCGGTGGTGGTGCGCACCCGCGATTACAGCAGCCTCTACGGCGAGATTGCCGAGGGCAAACCCGATACCGGTGATCTGGCTAAGGCTTTGTTTGGCTAGTGTCTCAGACGATAGAGATTTTCCGGACCTTTAGGGTCTATCATGAAGTAAGTGAGGAGTTTTAGGATTGGAACAGAGCGTTTTTGTGAAGCATCAGCAGTTATCGGCCTTCCCACCCGCGAAATTGCTCTACATCATTTACCGACGGCTGAGGGAACAGGGTGTGCCTACGACCTGGTACTGGATTGTGGATAAGGTGGCTCGTAAAGTTCAAGGGGTCTCGCCCCAAACGCTCAGCCGGATCCAGCCGCTGCTCTATGTGGGGGGACAGCACCGGCGGCAGGGCCTGCCGCGGATGCGCACCTGGGGGATCAAGGCGGTGGTCAATATGCGTGCGGAAGCGGATGACGCAGCACGGGGGCTGGCGCTGGAGCATTACCTGTGGCTGCCGGTGGCTGATGACCACGACCCGACGTTCGACCAGCTCCTGCAGGGGGCAAGGTTCATCCAGGAACAGATCGCTGCCGGAAATGGCGTCTACATTCACTGTGCCAGCGGTGTGGGGCGCGCACCCACCATGGCCGCGGCGTATCTGGTGATGCGTGGGATGGACTCTGAGACGGCATGGAAGACAGTGCTGCGCGGGCGTCCTTTTATCCGCCCTACCCCGCCGCAGCTTGAAGTGATTGAGGATTTTGCAGAAGCTTTGCTTGTGTAGGCAGGGGCTCTGAGTGGCAAGTATAGAGAGGAGATGTGACTATGGACGTAGAGACACGGATGCAGCGAGCTTTTGAGCGTGTTTTGGAGGACCCTGGTCTGACTGCCGATCTAAAGGATGAGCAAGCACGGTTGCTCCAGACGTGGGCGAAGTTTCAGGTGCAGCGCTTGGTCGCCAATACGGAAGCGATGGATGATGCGGCTGCCTGGACGGAGTTAGGGGCCGGGCTGCGACGCTTGCGCGTCCGCCTGCGTGACATCGCAGGGCAGGTCGCCGCCGCCGCAGATCCTGCGGCTACACTGGAAGCGCTCTTGGCTTCGGCCGATGATATTGAGGAGGGTGAAGCACTGCCGGATGATTAAAGGAGGAACGCCTAAAGGCCGTTTGGCCCTGCCGGAGTTTTTGGTCTCACTCCTGCTGATTTTTGCTGCCTGGACGGCACGTGGGTGTGTGGCGGGAGGAGGCTCCCTGCCCGAGGATCGCGGAGCATCGGACTCTGCAGGGACGGTTGCGGTGCTGTTTACCGCCCCGGATGGGAGCGTGCCTGCTGGCGAGGTGGCGGAGAAGTTAATCGAGGCGATCTCCCAGGCTGAGGAGCAAATTGACGTGGCTGTTTACCGCCTGGAACTTGAGGATGTGGCCGAGGCGCTCGTGGCAGCACAGTCGCGCGGCGTGCGCGTGCGCATGGTCACCGAGGCGGATTACATGGATGAGGCCGCCGTGGCCCGTTTGCAGGAGGCCAACATCTCGGTGATCTCGGATAGTGACGATCCCTTCATGCATAACAAATTTGTCGTCATCGATGGCTTACAGGTATGGACCGGCTCCTGGAACTGGGCGTACAGTGAAACCTATCGCAACGACAACAATGTGGTGATCTTGACCTCATCTCGGTTGGCGCAAAACTACACGGTTGAATTCGAGGAGATGTTCGAGGACCGGCGTTTTGGTGAAGATTCTCCTGAGAATACTCCCTATCCGCAGCTTCAGATTGGGGGGACGCTGGTCGAAACGGTCTTCGAGCCGGAGGGGGATGGGCGCACGCGCATTCTCGAGCTTCTAGGGGGTGCTCAGGAGAGCATCCACTTCATGGCTTTCTCCTT
>JAVEWB010000373.1:0-3096 GCA_034004765.1 Anaerolineae bacterium | reverse complement strand
CGCCACACGATCTTCCATTGCTTGGGCAGCGTCTTGCTGATCCAGTAGCTGCAGGGCCTCCCGGCCATTGGCCGCCTCCCGCGTGCGATAGTTCAGCAGTTGGAGGGTTTGCACCAACGCCTGACGCGCAGCGGGGTTGTCCTCGACGATCAGAATCACCTGTTCTTGTCCTAAAAGCAGGTGCTCCATAGGCAACGGACGTGACTCAGAGACCGGTGTAATCAGCGCGGGGAGGTAGAGCAAGAGGGTGGTGCCCTTGTCGGGTTCGGTGTGGACGTCGATGTAGCCCTCGTGCTGGCGAATGATGCCGTAGACCTGGGAGAGCCCCAAGCCGGTGCCGCGACCGGGGGCCTTGGTGGTGTGAAAAGGTTCAAAAAGATGAGGGAGTATACTCTCGGGGATGCCGCTGCCGGTATCGGCGAGCGTGACCTGGATCCACTCGCCCGGCGTGAGTTCAGGAGGAAACTGCTGGGCGGATGGCTGTGCGTGATCATCGAGGTGGAGATGCTTGAGGCTGAGGTGCAGCTCCCCACCGTTGGGCATGGCATCGCGGGCATTGGTGGCGAGGTTTAGGAAGGCCTGTTGGAGACGGGTGGGATCGGCGTTGACGCTATAGGTCCCTGGGTCACAGGTGAAGGTGAGCGCAATGTGTTCGGGAAGAGTACGCTTGAGAAGCTTGACCTGCTCTTCGAGGAGGGAGCGGAGATCAAGGGGGCTGCGTTCGAGTACCGTGCGGCGGCTGAAGTCCAGGATCTGCTGGACGAGGCTGCTGGCACGCCAGGCCTGCTGATCGATGATTTCGAGGCGCTCCTGGAGTTTGGCAGGGAGATCGGGGACGCGGAGGGACATTTTGGCGTAGAGGGTGATGACGGCTAAGATGTTGTTGAAGTCGTGGGCGATGCCGGCGGCAAGCTGGCCGACGGCGGCAAGGCGCTCCTGCTGTTGGGCACGGTACTCGATCTCCCGCTGTTGGGTCACGTCCCGGATGACCAGAACCCAATCCTCCTGTCGGATGCCGTTTGCCAGAGGGCGCGCGATGATCTCGAAATGCTGTCTGTCGACCGAGACGGTGTGCCATAGTCCGTGTGGCGGTGAGATGAAAAGATCAGCGAGCGGATGATCTCCCAAGTGGGTGAGGGCATCGCCCACACGGGCACCAGCTAAGGCATGGAGATGCTGTTCGCCTAAAGCATTGGCCAGAGTGACGCACGCTTTGTTGTCCAGCAGCAGCACCCCTTCGGGGACCGTCTCCACGATCTGTCGGACCTGGTGGGCCTGCTGTTGGATCTGCTGCAGCAGATTTTCGCGCTCTTCGGCTGCCTGTTTACGGTCGGTGATGTCGCGGATGCATTCAATGGCTCCGATTTGCTTGCCGGCGTTGTCGAAGAGCGGCCCGGCGACTCCCCAGAGGTAGGCGCCTCTCCCTTTGTAGAGATAGGGTGTGGGAGCCTCTCCGACAATGAGTGTATCTCTTATCGTCACGTAATCATAGTACTGCTTGATCGCTTCCTGTCCGGTGATGACCAGATCGATCAGCATGGGGCGCGCTTCACCGTAAAAAGGTATGGCATACGCGTATGCGTCCTTGCCCAGGAGTTCTTCTTGGCGTACACCGGTCAGTTGTTCGATGGTCTTGTTCCAGGCAATGACTTTCCCTTGCATATCGATGGCAAAGGTTGCATCGGGCAAAAAGTTGATGATATCGTACAATCGCTGCCTGGATTCTTTCAAGGCCTCGTCGGATTGCTTGTGGAGGGTAATGTCGTGCAGCACAAGGAGGTGTCCTTTGACGCGATTCTTCGAGTCGAGCAGAGGGGTGTGGTTGACTTCGTAATGGCGTTCATTTTCACGGGTGGTGATGAGGATGTCGGCGCGTGCTGCACCCCCGCCTTGCACAAAATCCAATAGCTCGGGGTACTGGCCGAATACCTGGGACGCTGGTTGGCCCATGGTTTTATCCGGCGGGGTATCGATGAGCCATTGCGCCGCCGGATTCAAATCAAGGAGTCGATTCTGGTCATCCAGGACTATTACAGCGTCGGTCATGGTTTCGATGAGGGTGGTGCGTGCTATGGGAACAAGGTCGAACAGGTGGAAGCGTAATTGTGCGAGCGCAATCAGAATGCCTGATACGCCCAGTAGCGAGGTTGCCGGATTCCAGTTTTGGAAAGGCGCGATATCCAACACGTAGAGTGTGCCGGGGACGAGAGGAACCAGTACACTGGCCAGGATAAGGAGTGCGTGTTGGCGGCGGTAGATGGCGCTTGCCTGTACCAACGTGGCAAGCAGAAGTCCTATAGAGACAATCAGGGTGAGATAGAAATAGGGGAGATGAACCCAATTGCGCCATAGGCCGTAATCTGAGTCTAAGAGGGGAAACGGCAAGGTGTCCGTAACCAGCTGTGGGTTGACTCGGAAAAGATGATAGGGATTGGTCCAGGCTATAAGATTGGTTGCCACGGCGGTCGCAATCATGATTCTCTGAAGCAACCTCGGCAGGGAGCCGCGCTCTGTAACGTCCAGCGTCAGGTTCAGCCAGAGAAGCGGAAGGAACGTGATCCCGATGAACTGCACGTTGTCCCAAAAGATTTTGGCGGCGAGTTGCGGCGCAAGGAGTCCAAAAATGTTGCCCATGGTCCAGATCAACAGTGCCAGGATGGAGGCAATAAAAGTTCTGGCAGCTGGTTTTGTGCGGTGGCGCCAGGCAATGATGACTAATCCAATCAAAATCACCGTTGAAGCAAGCAACGGCATTATGTAAAGAACTACGGAGGTACCCATAGTATTTAGACCTCCTCAGACTACATCTGTGCCACAGATAAGCACGACCTGGCCGGTATCGCTGGGCCGCTATTTAGATGAGAATGTCGTGATGAATCTTGTCTATTCTTCCACCTTGTTGGGTGATACTTCCCCTTGCGTGTGCGGCGCAACCAGCCTGTGCCTTTATGATGGCTTTACTTCAGAACCATGAAGTAAAGCTTTATGCTTCTCATTGTAGGGGAATATGCCAAAAGTTCAATTATAGGTTGGCATGCCGCTTCCGATTTGCTGTAAGTTCTTAAATACCTTGCAGGTATGGGTGTTTTTGACTGC
>JAVEWB010000372.1:0-3101 GCA_034004765.1 Anaerolineae bacterium | reverse complement strand
TGAGCATCTGGCGTATCTGCGCCCGCAGGACGCTGTTTTGGGTGAATGCCTCGACCTGATCCAGCCGTTCTTCCAGCTCGCCTATATTCAACAGGGGGTGAGCCAGCCGCGCCAGGAGTAATCGCCCGCCCATAGGGGTGACGGTGGCATCCAAAACGCCCAACAGGGACCCACGTTTCTCCCGTCGCAGCGTCTCGGTGATTTCCAGGTTGTGCCAGGTCGAGGCATCCAGCGCCATGAAGTGATCGGTGGAATAGGTCGTCAGTCCGATGACCTGGGGCAGCATCCCCTGCTGTGTTTCCTGGAGGTAGGTGAGGATGGCTCCGGCCGCACGGATGGCCAGGGGCTTTCCTTCGCAGCCAAAGCCTTGCAGTGTTTGCACACCGAAATGATCCATGAGCGTCTGACGGGCCAGGGTCTCCTCGAAGCGATACACCGGCCAGGGCGTGAAATGGGTGGCGACCAGGGGGATGAGGGACTCCTCAGGACGGCTGGTTGGCTGGTCGGAACTGTGCTCTTTCCAGGAGCCTGCTTTAGGGATCAACACTTCCCGCGGGTGCAGCCGGGCCAGTTCCTGGCGGACTGTGGCTACGATATCGCCATCGTCGGAGAGTTGTGTCGTGGCGTATTCACCGGTGGAGATTTCGGCGTAGGCAATGCCTGCCCGATCCCCATCTATCACCACGGCGGCCAGATAGTTGGGGCGTTTTTCATCCAGCAAGGTGGGTTCGATGAGCGTTCCCGGCGTCACGACCCGCTCGATATGCCGCTCCATCGGACCTTTGCCCGTTGGCTCGCCGACCTGCTCGGCGATAGCCACGCGATACCCTTTTTCAATGAGCCGGGCAATATAACTTTCTGCGGCGTGATAGGGAACGCCGGCCATCGGCACACGTTCACCTTTGGCGATGGGGCGTGAGGTGAGAACCAGGTCCAGTTCCCGTGCTGCAATCTCTGCGTCCTCGTCAAAGGTCTCGTAGAAGTCACCGAGACGAAAGAAAAGGATGGTATCCGGGTACCGTGCCTTCAGATGCAGATACTGTTTACGTAATGGGGTCGTCTCTTCTGTACTCATGAGCAGTATTATACCTGGGGTGAAAAAATGGCGCAAGGAAAGCCGCGCAAAAGAGCGTATCTTGGCTAAGATGCCATTGCCCTGATTGTGTCAAGCATAGTATAATAGAAAATGCAACGTGGTCATGTGGGATGGATCGACGCTGGATATGGAATTTTGGGAGAGGATTCATAGGCATGGATCTGTATCGCCTGCACGAGGTCTCCTGGCTGAATTCACAGCTTTTCTATCATGCACTTGCGCGTATTGAGCGGAGTGGTCTTTTTATCCTGTGCCCCGATGCGCCTTATGTCTGTTTGGGATTGCATCAGGTCGTTGAACAAGCGGTGTATCAGTCACGCTGTGAAGCGCTGGGCCTCCCCATCTTTCGACGGGAGATGGGTGGTGGTGCTGTGTTAGTGGATGGGAACCATCTTTTATGCCAGGTTGTTTTGCCGAAGACCACCCCTCTTGCCTCCGGAACCCGTCGGGCTTTCAAAGAACGGTTTATGCAGCCGTTTGTCGAGGTTTGTCAGAGTTTGGGGGTGCGCGCGGAGGAAGAGGCCGTGAACGCACTCCTGGTACGTGGGCGTAAGATGGTGGAGTGTGGGGTTGCCGAGATAGGCAGCTCACTGATTTTTTCCGGAGATTTTATCCTGGATTCTGCTGCCGACCCATTGCTTCAGGTTTTTAAATCCCCCGAGATAGAGGAAAAGCCTGACTCTCATGATGGAGAGAATTCCGGCTTTACGTCACTTACCCATGAATTGGGTACCCTCCCGCCGCGTGCTGAGCTCTACGATCTGGTAGAGCACCGTTTTGCGGCACTCTTAGGCTCTTTATACGCCCGGGATGTGGATGAAACGCTCAGTTCTGCTGCGGAAGATGTGCGCGTGCGGTTGTGTTCTCCTGCCTGGCTTCTCCGGAGTGAGCGTCGCTATCGGCTGCGTGCATCGCGGGTGCGCACGGGCATTGTGGTGCAGCACCATGCACGCATGACGCCCGGGGGATTGATTCGTGCTGCTGTGGAGTTTGACGAAGATCTGCACCGCCTCATCAGCGTCTTTTTCTCAGGGGATTTTTTTATCTATCCGTCGGAAGCTATCGGCTGGCTGGAACAGGCGCTGGAGAATATTTATCCGGAGGATGCACGCGAAGCATTGGAAGGCGTCTATGCGACACTTGGGCTTGAAACCCCCGGCATCACTTCTGAGGATTGGTACAAGGTTTTAGGGGTAGATTCTTAGGGTTTTTTGAGTGCCCGAGCGATAGCCTGGGCCAGACCGTCGATGTCCGGCGGCTTGAGGAGCCAACCGCTCAAGCCCTGGGCTTCCAGGGACTCCAACTCCTTCCCCATCGGGTGTCCAGTCAGCAGAATGACCTTCATCCTCAAGCCACGCTCTTTGAGTGTCTGGAACAGCGCCAGCCCTCCCATTTCCGGCATGACCACGTCACTGAGCACCAGCGCCACCTGATCCGCTGCGGCCTGATTGGGTTCTTGCTGGGATAGTATTTGCAGGGCTTCCCGGCCATTGGCCGCCTCCCGCGTGCGATAGTTCAGCAGTTGGAGGCTCTGCACCAATGCCTGGCGTGTGGCGGGGTTGTCCTCGACGATCAGAATCACCTGCCCTTGTCCCGCAAGCAGGTGCTCCATAGGCAACGGAGGTGACTCAGAGGCCGGTGCAATCAGCGCGGGGAGGTAGAGGTAGAAGATGGTGCCTTTGTCGGGTTCGGTGTGGACATCGATGTAGCCCTCGTGCTGGCGAATGATGCCGTAGACCTGGGAGAGCCCCAGCCCGGTGCCTTGCCCGGGGGCCTTGGTGGTGTAGAAGGGCTCGAAAAGGTGCGGGAGTATATTCTCGGGGATGCCGCCACCGGTATCGGTAAGCGTGACCTGGATCCAATCGCCCGGCGTGAGTTCGGGAGGTAGATTCTGGCTGGTCGGGTGTGCGTGCTCGTCGAGGTGGTGATGTTTGAGGCTGATGTGCTGCTCCCCGCCGGTGGGCATGGCATCGCGGGCGGTGGTGGCGAGGTTCATGAAGGCTTG
>JAVEWB010000371.1:0-3105 GCA_034004765.1 Anaerolineae bacterium | reverse complement strand
TTGGCGTGGCTCTTTTTGGGCGAGCGGCTGACCTGGGCTCAAGGCCTCGGCATGGCGTTGGCAATGCTGGGCACCTTTGTTGTGCAGGCACAAAAACATAGCCCCAAGTGAGGCCCCCAGAGAATAGGAACTTCTTTTAACGCAGTCCCAATCGGGCAAGCAGCGGCAAATGATCCAAAACTCGGGGTGTACACCCAGTCTCAAAAATAGGCGAGGATAAAAAATGCGCGGTCTCTCTCGGAGAGGATCGCCTCCTCTCCGCGGGAAACCGCGCACTACCTTCAGTCAGCAGAGGTGTTCAGCACCTCAAAGCGCTGCGACCTCTTCGCCAAAGGCCAGCAGTGCGGCGACCTCCTCATTGGAACGGCCCTCGGCGTAGACGCGCAGCACCGGCTCCGTCCCCGAGGGACGAATGAGCAGCCAGGATTCGTCGGCCAGGAGATACTTGAAACCGTCCAGTGTGCAGATCTCCACCACCGACTCGCCGGCCAGACTCGCAGGAGCGCCTTCCTGCAGCCGCGCCACCATCTCCGCCTTCGGCACGGGGCGCTGCAAGGGGATGTCCCGCCGGGCATAACAGGCCGGTCCCACCTGGCGTTGAAGGTCCTCGATCAGCTCGTGCAGCGGAGCTTTGGCCGCCGCCATGATCTCCAGGAGCAGCATCCCCATCAGGATTCCGTCGCCCTCAGGGATATGTCCCTTGATCGAAAGGCCGCCGGACTCCTCGCCCCCCATCAATACGTCATCCTTGAGCATATAATCCGCGATATAGTTGAATCCCACCGGTGTCTCGTACAGCGGCAGCTTGTAGCGTTTGGCCAGGCGATTCACCATCTGTGTCGTGGAGACCGACTTGATCACCGCACCGGTCCAGCCACGCTGCTCGACCAGATAGCGCAGCGTCAGTGCAAAGATATGGTGCGGGTCGACGAAAGCGCCCCGCGCATCCATCGCCCCGATGCGATCGGCGTCGCCATCCGTGGCCAATCCTACGTCGGCATGCTGTGCCTGGACTGTGGCACTGAGTGCCTGCAAATAGCTCGCCAGCGGCTCAGGGTGAATGCCGCCGAAGCCCGGGTTCATCTCACCGCGGATCTCATAGAGGCGGCAGCGCGTCCGGCTGAGGAGGTCGCGGAAAGCACCCCGGCCCGCCCCATACATCGCATCCGATACAACATGCAGTTCCGACGAGGAGATGATATCCAGATCCAGCAGCGTGCAGATGTGCTGATAATAAGCCCACGCAGGATCGAAACGGCGGATCAAGTCTTGCTGAACCGCACGGTCGTAATCCATCAGATTAGGTCCGCGAGCCTCGCGCTGGCTGCGCTCCAACTGCTCCTCCACCTGATGCGCCTGCTCGGGCAGGGCAGAGCCACCGAAAGGTGCTTTGAGCTTCATCCCGTTGTACCGGGGCGGGTTGTGGCTGGCAGTGATCATCACGCCGGCCTCCGCCTTCAGATTCACCACTGCGTAGGAGACCGCCGGCGTCGAAGCATCCGAGCGGGTGAGGTGCGCCACGATGCCGTTTCCCGCCATCACCCGCGCCACTTCGCGCGCGTAGCGATCGGAAAGGAAGCGCGTATCGAAACCCACCACGACCTCCGGGTGCTCCCGCTGGGCGTTCACCCAGACATAATCGGCAATTGCCTGCGATACCAAGCGCACGTTCTCGAACGTAAACGTATCACTGATGACCGCCCGCCATCCATCCGTCCCGAATCGAATCGTCATACCCCTCCTTGTCGCACCACACATTCAAGATAGAGGGCGGGGACAGAGTCCCGCCCCTACGAAACATTTTGACGTTTGACGCCTGACGCCCTGCGTGCCGCACCTACAAATCGTAATACATCTCGATCTCATACGGGTGCGGACGATCGCGCACCTGGCGATCCTCCCGCCGCTTGTAGCTGATCCAACGCTCGATCAAGTCGGCGCTGAAGACGTCACCGGCCAGCAGGAAGTCATGATCGTCCTCCAGGGCACACAACGCTTCCTCCAAGGAGGTCGGCAGTGCCTTGATCGCCGCCCGTTTCTCCGCCGGCCAGCTAAAGATATCCTCGTCCAGCGGACCAAATCCCAACGCTGTGGGGTCCATGCCTTTACGAATCCCATCCATCCCGGCCAGAAGCTGTGCAACCATTGCCAGGTAGGGGTTCGCGGTCGCATCCGGAGGGCGGAACTCGAAACGCGCCGTCCCGGGCTGATTGGCATACTTGGGGATGCGGATTGCCGCGCTGCGGTTCCCCAGCGAGTAGACGGCGCTGATCGGCGCTTCGTAGCCGGGGATCAACCGCCGATAGGAATTCGTGCTCGGATTGGTAAAGGCCATCACCGCGCCGCCGTGATAAAGCAGCCCGCCGATGTAGCACCGGGCAAGCTGGCTCATGCAGCCGTAAGCCTGCGCATCATAGAAAAGGTTGCTCCCCGCCTTCCAGAGGTTCTGATGGAAGTGCATCCCCGATCCGGCCTCACCATAGAGCGGCTTGGGCATGAAGGTCGCCGTCATCCCCATGTCGAAAGCCGTCATGCGCGTCAAGTACTTGATGAGCAGGGTCGCATCGGCAGCTTTGATGAAGGGCAGCATGGGCGTCTCGATCTCGCACTGACCCGGGCCGCCGACTTCGTGATGGTGATACTTGACCTCGACCCCCATCGATTCCAGGTGGCTGCTGATACGCGCGCGCAGGTTGAAGAGGTGATCCTTGGGAGGGATCGCGTGATACCCACCGTGACGGGGAATCGTGTAGCCGCTGCCCAACTCCTGGCTGTTCCAGTCGGCCTCCGCCGACTCTACCCGATAGGACGCCACATTCATGCCATTCTGATAGGAGACTCCATCGAAGACGTAGAACTCGAACTCCGGCCCCCAGGAACTGGCATCGGCAATCCCGCTCTCCTTCAGCCAGGCTTCGGCGCGGAGCGCGATGTTGCGCGGGTCATAAGGGAAAATCTGGCGGGTATCGGCCTCCAACGTCGAGCAGATAAAGCTGAGGGTCGGGCTCTCCCAGAAGGGATCGACAAAACCGGTCGAGAGATCCGGCACCATCACCATATCCCCCGCACTCACGGATTTAAATCCGACGCTGGAGCCATCGAATC
>JAVEWB010000370.1:0-3121 GCA_034004765.1 Anaerolineae bacterium | reverse complement strand
GGCTGGGTGCGCTTGCGACGCATCTGATGCAGGAGGAACTTCATGGCCCACGACATCATCGACAACCGTGACATCAAGCTGGTCGACCGCATCCGGGAGATCCTGCCCCAAAGCAAGGCGGCAAAGTTCGCCGTCGGCTACTTCTTCCTCTCCGGGCTGGAGGCCGTCGCCGATCAGCTTGCCGACGTGGAGGAACTGCGGCTGCTCATCGGCAACACCTCCGACCACAAGACCATCGAGCAGCTCGCCGAAGGGTACCACAACCTGAAGCGGCTCCAGCACGAACTGCAGCGGCAGGCGCATCCCTCACTGGAGGAACGACAGTCCGTCTGTGATATCATCGCCGCCGGGGTCGGTGAGGCCGCGGCGCTCATGGAGCAGACCCCTGCAGCGGAGAAGTTGGTGCGGACGCTGGCACAGCTCGTCGAGGCCGGCCGGCTCAAAGTGCGCGTCTATACCAAAGGCCGCCTGCACGCCAAAGCCTATATCTTCGATTACAAGCCGGGCTGCGGCAGCGAGAAAGAGGCGGGAGTAGCCATCGTCGGCTCCAGCAACTTCACGCTCTCCGGCATCGCCACCAACACGGAACTCAACGTCGTCGTCAAGGAGAACCCCAATCACGCCGAGCTGACGGCCTGGTTCGAGGCTCGCTGGAACGAGGCCGAGGATTTCGAGGGCTGCCTGATGCAGGAACTGCGCTCCGCCTGGCCGTTCGCGCAGGTCACGCCCTACGAAGTCTATCTCAAAGTGCTGTACGAGCTGGTCCAGGAGCAGCTTGCCGGGGCCGCCGCCGAAACCGCACTATGGCACGATGACATCGGCGCGGTGCTCACGGAGTTTCAGGCCCACGCCGTGCGGCAGGCCGCGCAGATCATCCGGCGGTACGGCGGCTGCTTCATCTCCGATGTGGTGGGGTTGGGAAAATCGTACATCGGGACGGCGATCGTCCGCCACTTTGTGCAGCGCCACCTGGCACGGCCGCTCATCATCTGCCCGGCTCCGCTGGAATCCATGTGGCAGCACTACAACGAGGTCTACCGCCTCAATGCCCGTGTCCTCTCCATGGGGATGCTGACCGAAGACAAAGTCCACGGCGCGGACTGGATGGCGCTGGACGAGCGCTATCGGGACCGCGATTTCGTGCTGGTCGACGAGAGCCACAACTTCCGCAATCCCAACAGCCAACGCTACCGCGTGCTCCACAGCTTCTTGGGCAGCGGGGAACGCCAGTGCTGCTTTCTCACCGCAACGCCGCGCAACAAGAGCGTCTGGGACATCTACCACCAGCTCAAACTCTTCCACCAGGACGAGATGACCGCGCTTCCCATCGATCCGCCCAACCTGAAAGCGTTTTTCAAGCAGGTCGAGTCCGGCGAACGACGGCTGCCCGACCTGCTGGCCCATCTGCTGATCCGGCGGACACGCGCCCACATCCTGCGCTGGTACGGCTACGATGAAGAAACGGAGACCCGCCTGGATCCCGACGACTTCCGCCCCTACCTGGCGGGGGAGCGCCGCGCCTACATCCGCGTGGGCGGACGGCAGCAGTTCTTCCCCCAGCGAAAACTGACCACGATCCAGTACAGCATCGAGGCGACCTATCAGGGGCTCTACGGTCAGCTACGCCACTACCTCACAGCAGGGGGAGAGGAAGGGCTGCGCTACGCCCGCTACGGCCTGTGGCAGTACGTTGCCCCTTCCAAACGGGAGCATGCCCCCTATAGAGACCTGCAGCGGGCCGGGGCCAACCTGCGCGGGCTGATGCGCGTCATGCTCTTCAAACGCTTCGAGTCGAGCGTCCACGCTTTCCGTCAGACGCTGCAGCGCATGGCCAACACCCACCGCACCTTCCTCGCCGCGCTGGATCAGGACATGCTGCCGGCGGGGGACGAAGCCCGGCAGCTTCTGGCCGAAGCGGATGGAGAAGAACCCACGCTGACAGAGGCGCTGAAAGCCATCAGCGGGCGCTATAAGACAGAGGATTTCGACGTCGCTGCCCTGCGGGCCGACCTGGAGCACGATCTGGCCGTTCTGGAATCGATGGTGGCGCTGGTCGCGCCGATCACGCCGGAGCAAGATGCCAAGCTGCAAACGCTCAAAGCGCGGCTCTCTCAAGCACCGCTGGGCCGCGGCAAGGTGCTCATCTTCACCCAGTACGCCGATACCGCGCGCTATCTCTTCGCTACGTTAGCGCCCGATCACCCCAGCCCCGACATTGCCGTCATCCACAGCGAGGAAGGCGACAAAGGCACCATCGTCGCGCGCTTTGCTCCCAAGGCCAACCCCCAGCAGCAGGTCCTTGACAAGATAGAGATCGACACGCTGATCGCGACCGACGTCCTCTCCGAGGGGCTCAACCTGCAGGATTGTGACAAGGTGATCAACTACGACCTGCACTGGAACCCGGTGCGGCTGATCCAGCGCTTCGGACGCATCGACCGCATCGGCTCCGAACACGAGGTCATCTACGCCTACAACTTCCTGCCGGAGACCGAACTCGACCAGAACCTGGGGCTCCATGAGAAGCTGGCCCGGCGCATTCAGGAGATCCATGACTCCATCGGGGAGGATGCGGCCATCCTGGAGCCGGAGGAGCAGCTCAATCCCGAAGCCCTGTACACGATCTACGCCGAAGGTGAGGTCGGCGCCTACGAAGAGGCCGACGAAGCCGAATTCATCGACCTCAACGAAGCCGAAGAGCTCATCCGGCAGTTGCAAGAAGACGATCCGCAACTTTACCAACGCATCCTGGGGCTGCGGGACGGCATCCGGACCGCCACCCGAGGGATGCAGGCCGGCACCGTGGTGCTCTGCCGCGCCGGGCGCTACCGCCAGCTCTACCTGGTGGATCAGCACGGCACGCTCATCAGCCGCGACACGCCGCGTATCTTAGGCCTCCTCAAATGCAGCCCCGACACCCCGCCCCTGCCCCTCCCGCAGAACCACAACGACGTCGTCAGCAAGGTCAGGCAGCAGTTCGAGAGAGAGGTTCACGCGCGCCGGGCGGAGCAGGAACACACCCTCTCGCTGAGCCCGGCCCAACAGTACGTGCTGACCGAGTTGCGGATCGCCAACGGTCAGAGCGGCCCGGAGCGCCAGGCACAAATTGCCCTTTTGGAGC
>JAVEWB010000369.1:0-3128 GCA_034004765.1 Anaerolineae bacterium | reverse complement strand
GTCGGCCCGACTGATGGGACTTCCGACCTCTCTGGACATATCCCGAACCCGCTTCCCTGTCTCCATGAGATGGAAAGGATGAGCCGCAACATCCGCTTCGACGAGACCAAGCAACGTTCGATATTTAAGAGGGGGCAGTAGGGGCATGCCCGTCACCTCGTGTATCTGCTTGGCGAGAGCATAGAGAGTGTGATCCGACTTCCATTCGTCTGGAGTTCCTGCTGACGAGGTTTTTGTCGGATTGAATACAGTCCCCCCAGACGTCGTCCAGTCGAAGACTGCCGGTCTCACGTCGAGAGTCTCGGTAAACTTTCGGAATGTCCCGTTTCCGTTCCAGTCTGCTGCGAGTTGGGGAAAAGAGCGAATGATGAGATTGGCAATGGATCCGCATTGTATCGGCTGCAAGGTCTTCCCCGTCGCGTTCCTGACGATGCGAGCAGCGGCCTCGACAACGTCGACCGAGGATGCCCCGTTTTGCGCTTTGGCGGGAAGAGCCGTCGAGTGTCGCACAAGGTCACGAACGGTTCCTCCTCCCTCCCAGCACACCTCAAGCGGCGAGAGGCCACGCGATTCCAAGAAAGCTCTAAAGCTGCCGAAGCCCGCCCAGGATGAAGCGTCCATTCCCTCGATTTTCGACAACACCAGGGATGCGAGCCGCGAGAGCGGGACGGGCTCCTTGGACTCAGTCACGGCCTGTCTCATGAGCTTGAACGCCTCAGAGGCGATCTCTTCTTGCGGCTTAGCCGACGGCGGAACGGGCTTCACCTCTGACTCGTCGTCAAAACCGAGAGCGTTCCTGACGAAATTGTCTTGGTCGATTAACAAGTCCGCCGACGCTCGGTAAGCAGCTGACGGAAACCCGATGGCCAGCACGGTGGTACGCCTATCCCATCGACGCAGTTTGCGCAGCACTGGGGTAAAGTCGGCATCGGCCGAAAACACGATGAACTCGTCGTAGCGTGCCTCATGCTGGAGCAGGTCCACAATATCCAGGACCATGTGAATGTCGGTGCTGGTCTTCCCCTCTCCCGTCAAGGCAGGGCAGTCCACGATCTCAAATCCCGCAAGGTTGAACGATGGGCGGAAACGCTGATATGCTTGAGGATTGAGGTAGCAACGACGTACCAAAACACGGCGCTTCGCTTCGCTCGGGGCATAATCGGGCAGATCGAGGGCGTTGACAAGCCATTCCATCCACCGGGCTGGATTTCGTGCAAAGATGTCCGCGCAGGCAGGATCGAACCGCCTCAATCCCGAGAACACGTTATCGAAGTCGACGAATAACGCACTCTTCATCCCAGCTCTCCCGTGCTGAGAAGCAAAGCCGGGGCGATAAAGCGAGTTGTTTTCCGTGAGATGATCGATGTCATTAGTCTTCCTCGGTCAGCTCCGAATCCTAACCCGTACAGCATTTTCAAACCATAGGCTGTTAAAATTTTTGGCAGTAGCTCCCGGATGTCTTGCGCCGGACTGAGGATGGGGATGCCCTGGAACTGCACGAGCGGTTGCAGATGCTTGGTGTCCCCGGACGTAAATATGAAAAGGTCGGTGCGCACGGCAGACGAAGCTGGAAATGCCGTACTCCTGTGTTTTCGGGACATGTTTGCCGCACAGTTTCTGAAGCCAGCCCGGCGCCTGGGCGGCCTGCTCGAAGTGGAACAGGCCCGTGTCGAGGATGCGATCCAGCAGCGTCTACCGATAGACGGGATGGCGACGACACAAGGCCATCACCTGCTCCCGAATCCTCCCTGCCACCTGCTCGCTGCCGCCGGCCTCCAGCGCATCGAGTACGTCGCACAGCCAGCCGGCTAGGTCCTCGCATTCCGCCGCACCGAATCCGCGCGTGGTCACGGCGGGTGTACCGATGCGTAGCCCTGAGGTCACGAAGGGCGAGCGCGGGTCGTTGGGCACCGAGTTCTTGTTGGCGGTGATGTATGCGGCGCTGAGTGCGGCGTCCGCTTCCTTGCCGGTATAGGGTCTGTCTGAGAGGTCGATCAGCATCAGATGGTTGTCGGTGCCGCCGGACACGATGCGGTAGCCGCGGCGCTGGAGTACGGCGGCCATGGCACGAGCATTGACCACCACCTGCCGCTGGTAGGACTTGAACGCCGGAGACAGGGCTTCCTCGAAGGCCACCGCCTTGGCGGCGATCACGTGCATCAGCGGGCCGCCCTGGATGCCGGGGAACACGGCGGTGTCGAGCGTCTTGTAGAAAGCCGGGTCCTGCCCCTTGGACAGGATGATGCCGCCGCGCGGGCCGCGCAGCGTCTTGTGGGTCGTGCTGGTCACCACGTGGGCATGTGGCAGCGGATTCGGGTATTCGCCGGCCGCCACCAGACCGGCCACGTGCGCCATGTCCACCCAGAAAATGGCGCCCACCTTGTCGGCGATGGCGCGCATGCGCGCCCAGTCCTTGTAACGGGAGTAGGCGGAGAAGCCGCCGATGAGCATCCTGGGCCGGGCTTCCAGCGCAATGCGCTCCATCTCGTCGTAGTCGATCAGTCCCGTTTCCGGATCGAGGCCATAGGGCACGATCCTGTAGTGACGGCCGGAGAAGTTGGACGGATTGCCGTGGGTCAGGTGGCCACCCTGGGCCAGGTTCATGCCCATCACGGTGTCGCCGGGATGGGTCAGTGCCAGGAAGACCGCGGCATTGGCCTGCGCGCAGGCATGAGGCTGCACGTTGGCGTAGTCGCAGTCGAACAGCGCCTTGGCCCGCTCGATGGCCAGGCGCTCGGCCACATCCACGTGCTCGCAACCGCTGTAGTAGCGCTTGCCCGGATAGCCCTCGGCATACTTGTTGGTGAACACCGTGTTCTGGATGGCCATCACCAGCGGACTGGCGTAGTTCTCGGAGGCGATCAGCTCAGCGTGGTCTTCCTGCCGGCGTGCCTCGCGCAGTACGGCTGCGGCCAACTCGGGATCAAAATCGGCGAGCGTCAGGGATGGGTCATACATGGGTGGGTCGTCCTGTGGTCTGAATTGTTCGGGTCCGGAACTCGATGCGGTCGGGGGCGTCGATGCCCTGCTTCATGCCGCTGCTTCCTGCGGCGTCGTTTCGACGGGCGCTGCAGGGCCGTCCGATGCGGTCGGCGACAGCAGGTGGGCGAGGCGCGTCACGATGTCGT
>JAVEWB010000368.1:0-3149 GCA_034004765.1 Anaerolineae bacterium | reverse complement strand
GGATACGGGATCGTTCATGGACCCGCGCTCCTGCAAGGACTGGTGGTGGGGTCGCTGTGTGCCCCCGGATTGGTGGGATGGAACCGGGATAATGGGCGTCCCTGCGCTTTCTTTGCCGTGAGGGTAGCTGTCATGGCCCTGGTGGGGTTTCTTGCCCCAATGCCAAATAAAGGGTAAAATAGGAACTCAGGGAAAGCTCAGTGTTTGGAAAACGAGCGACTGCCTGTATGCCGTCCGGGGAGTAAAAAGTGTCCTTAGAAGGTCAGAGTCCTGTGATAGCAGAGAAACCATCGGATGCCGATCGTCCGGATCAGGAGCGGCAGGTGTTGGCGCGGGAGTATGCCCGGCTTCAACGGCGCTGGCTGGTGATCGATTTGCTGTTCTCCTTCCTGCTCGTGGTCGGCTTTTTGGTCAGTGGCGCCTCGCGTGTGTTCAAGATGTGGTTGCTGGGATGGGGGTCCACGTCGCCCTGGCTTCTGGTCGCCGTTTATATGGGCCTCCTCTTGATTGCGGATATGCTGGTCTCTTTACCCCTTGCCTGGTGGCGCGGGTACGTCCTGCCCAAGCGTTACGAATTGAGCACCCAGACCCTGAAGGGCTGGCTGCTGGATGAATTGAAGACGACCGCGTTGGGGCTCGCTTTGGGCATCCCGGTCGCTGAAGTCATCTACTGGCTGCTGCGGAGCCATCCGGAGACCTGGTGGCTGTGGGCGGCGGGGCTCCTGGTCGTTTTATCGATCATCTTGGGCTTCCTTCTGCCGGTGGTGATCCTGCCGCTCTTCTACACGTTGGTCCCTTTGGAGGATGTCGCGCTCAACGTCCGCATTCAGGAACTCGCGCGGCGGACGGGCACCCGGATTGCAGGTGTTTATACCATCAATCTCAGCTCGCGGACCACCGCAGGCAATGCGATGGTGATGGGTGTGGGGGCAACAAAACGGATTGCCTTGGGGGATACGCTCTACGCCGATTATACGCCGGAGGAGATCGAGACGATCCTGGCGCATGAGCTTGGGCATCAGGTGCATCATGACATGGAGCTGTCGGTAGGAGTGCAGAGCCTTCTGCTGGTGGGTAGCCTTTATCTGGCGCGTGCGTTCCTGAACTGGGGCGTGAGCTATTTCGGCTTTGAAAACAGTGCGGATGTGGCCGCTTTCCCCTTGCTGGTCCTGGCTACGGCGCTCTTTTCGTTGGTGACCATGCCTTTGATCAACTTCTACTCGCGCTGGCGGGAACGTCTGGCCGACCGTTTCGCGTTGGAGGTAACCGGCAACCCGGAGGCCTTTGCTCGGGCGATGCTGCGTCTGGCAGATCAGAACCTCTCAGAGTCCGATCCGCCGGATTGGGTGGTCTGGCTGCTTTACGACCACCCACCTATCCGCGAAAGGGTGAGCATGGCCCGTAGGGTGTCACCCGCGGAGATTGGAGGTGCCGGTGGAGCCTGAAGTACTCCGATCATCATCTGGAGCAGTGTGCCCTCAAGGAACGTGTGGGCGAGGGATAGGTAGAGCCCCGCTCCTTGCCTGGCGCTTGGGATTGGGAACGCTGCTGGGGCATCGCTTTGTGCTGATCACCACACGCGGACGGCGGAGCGATCTGCTGCACCGGGCCGTGCTGGAATACGGTGCTCTGCGGGGGAAGCTCTACGTCATTTCCGGCTTCGGCTCCCAGGCTGAGTGGCATAAGGATCTCAGTGTCGATCCTTATGTGATGGTTCAGACGTGGCAGGGACCGGAGCCCATGCAGGCTCATTGTGTGACCGACGACGCGGAGATCCGCGATGTCTGTGCCTTGTTTATGCAGCGGAACCCCCGTTTTTTCCGTCGCCATCTCCTCTCTTTATCTGCCGGTTCTAACAGCATTGAGGAAGTGATGGCGCATAAGGAACGCCTTGCTATTTTGCGCTTTGATCCGACCGATGAGGTAGTGCCATCACCTCTGAAAGTGGATCTGGTATGGGTGTGGCCGCTGCTGGCGGCCGTATTGGGTGGCCTGGCATGGGGCATGTGTCGGCGCCATAAGTGTGATGAAGATTAGACTTTACAGGAGGGAGTATGGACTTTTTTGAGCTGATTAACCAGCGTTACAGTGTCCGAGCCTATCAATCTGACCCTGTCGAGGATGAAACGCTGCACAAGGTTCTTGAGGCGGCGAGATTGGCACCTTCGGCAGCAAACCGACAGCCCCTCCAGGTGATCGTGATGCACACGGCAGGCCGTGAGACGGAGATCAAGCGCATCTATGGCCGTGAGTGGTTCTTGAAGGCCCCTTTGGTCATTGCCGTCTGTGGCATTTTGGGCGAAGCCTGGGTACGTCCCAGCGATCAGAAGTGCTATGTCGATGTGGATGCGGCGATCCTTATGGACCATTTGACGTTGGCTGCGGCGGATCTGGGGCTGGGCACTTGCTGGACGGCGGCTTTCGATCCTGTGGCTGCCCGTGAGGTCTTGGGCCTGCCTGAGGGTGTGGAGCCGATTGTCTTCACCCCGCTGGGGTACCCCGCCGATGCGGAACCCTGGCCCAAGCGGCGCAAAGAGATGGCGGAGCTGGTGCGCTACGAACACTGGTAAAGCGTTGTAGATGCTGTCAGGGCGGGGCCGCAATTGATTCCCGCCGTTCTTCGAATGGGTAAATGATGATGGCTGACTTTGTCGGGGCAGGGAATGGTCCCTGCCCTTCTTCTTGGGAAACACTGACCCGGCAGATTGTGACCTGTGAGGCGTGCCCCCGCTTAGCGGCGTACCGCCAGGAGGTGGGGCGTATCAAGCGGCGGGCCTATCGTGAGTGGGACTATTGGAGCCGTCCGGTCCCCGGCTTTGGAGATCATGCGGCGCGCCTGTTGATTGTGGGACTTGCCCCCGGCGCGCATGGCTCCAACCGCACCGGCCGTATGTTCACCGGCGACAGCTCCGGGCAGACTTTGTACGGCGCGCTGTACCGCGCCGGTTTTGCTAATCAGCCTACCTGGGAGCACGCTGAGGATGGGCTGGAACTCCATGATGTTTTTATCACTGCAGCAGCGCGTTGTGCACCCCCGCAAAATAAGCCTACCCCTCAGGAGCTCGCTGCTTGCCTCCCATTTCTCGTTCAGGAGATGGCCTTGTTGTCGCGCGTGCAGGTGGTGCTGGTGTTGGGGCGCATCGCTTTCG
>JAVEWB010000026.1:3102-14635 GCA_034004765.1 Anaerolineae bacterium | reverse complement strand
CGCTGCCCTGGGTGGAGATTGGTGCGCTGACGGAAGCAGACGTCGGGCGGATCGTGCGTCTGCGCGGCGTCTTTGGGGAGCCGAGCACCTTCTCCGCCGGAATCAAGGTCCCCTGCGATGACGGCACGGGCGCGCTGACGGTTCTGCTGTGGTCGAATGTGGCGGAGGCGCTGCCCGAACCGCCGCAGGCCGGGATGCTGGTGGAGGTGATCGGGGAGGTGTCGAGCTATCGGGGGGAGCTGGAGCTGATCCCGCGTTCCGCATTCGACGTGCAGATGGAAAATGATTGAGTACCTGGGTTGGGCGATCATCGGTGCGCTGGGGGCGGCGGCCCTGGCCTGGATCCCGGCGCTCCATATCTACAATGTCGCCGGCTATCTGCTGCTGGCAAGCGGTGCCCTTGCACCCTGGCTGAGCCCGGAGCGGATGGCCTTCCTGTTCCTGGGGATGGTGACCGCTTACGCCATGTTGAACACCCTCCCCGCGATTTTCCTCTCCGTCCCGGATGAGAGCACGCTCTTCCTGGTGCTCCCGGCGCAGAAGTATCTCATGCAGCGGCGGGGGTACGAGGCCGTGATTTTGAGCGGGATCGGCGGCCTGGCGGGCGTGATCGTGCTGGCGCTGCTGCTGCCCTTCGTGGGACAGCCGCTGGCGGTGATCCGGGAGATCCTGCGTCCGCACCTGGGCTGGCTGCTGTGGACGATCATCGCCTATATGCTCCTCTCGGAGTGGCCCAAGGGATCGGACCGGGCTCCGGCCGGCTGGCGGCGCTGGGCGTCCGGATGGAGTTCGCTGTCCGCGGGACTGGCTACCTTTGTGCTCACCGGTCTTTTGGGAGTCATCCTCCTCTACCGTCCGCTGGTCCCCGTGGAGGTGGCCTATCAGAACCTGATGCCTGCTTTCGTGGGGCTTTTTGCCGTGCCGTGGGTCCTTCAGAACCTGCTGGCGCACGGCGCGCTGCCGCCCCAACACCTGGCGCGCAGCGTGGATGCTCCGCTCTCCGTGATGGCCCACGGGATCGCTGCAGGGATGCTGGGCGGTCTCTTTGCAGCCTTTTTCCCGATTGTCACCGGCGGGATCGGTGGGCTGCTGGCGGGGCACGCGACCGCGCAGCGCGATGAACGTGCCTTCATCATCTCGCAGGGGACGGCCAAGGTGGTCTACTACGCGGGCGGCTTCCTGTTCTTCTTCATCCCGGGACTGCACCTGACGCGCGGCGGGATGGCCTGGATGCTGAGCACGCGCTATACCCCTTACGATCCGGCGCTCTGCTACTGGGCGGCAGCGGCCGTCCTGATCTGCGGCGTGCTGGCTTTCTTTCTGCTGCTGGGGATGGGACGGCTGATGGCGCTGGCTGCCGCGCGCGTTCCCTATCGCCTGGTCAGTTGGGGGACCTTGGGGCTGCTGTTGGCACTGGTGGTGGGCATGACCGGCCTCATGGGGCTGGCGATCTGCACCGTGGCTACCGGGCTGGGGTTGATCCCGGTGCTGTGGGGCTCCCGACGCAGCCACGCGATGGGGGTGCTGCTGCTCCCCATTGCACTCGCCATGGTTGGCGCGGGCGAGACGGTGGTGCGCCTGTTGGGGCTGTTGTAGACCGGGGTTTGTACCGCGGGCATCTTGCCCGCATCCAGGCCGAGCTGGCGCTCGGCGTTCCCAGGGATTTGGATTGCGGGCGTCTTGCCCGCTCTTCACTATCGACCTCCCGAAGGCCAGTACAGCCTCCGGGAGGTCGTCTTTTAGACATCCCGGTCTCCCTAACTTCTGTCACGGAATCGGGAAAGAGCAGGCGTTTGCCCATGAGTCGCCCCCGAAACGGGGGCTGGGAGCTTTTCCCCTGGGATCTACCGGCCTTTTAGCCCTTGGCCGGGGCCGGGGCTTCTTCCAGGGCGATGCCTTCGGCGGGCTTTCCCGCTTCCTCGCCCTTCTTGGTCATCTCATGGATCTGCTTCTGCATTTCTTCCAACAGCACGCGGCCCTGGGTTTCGAGCTCTTTAGCGCGCGTCTTCAATTCCTTGGTGGCCTCATCCAGCTTAGCGCGGGCTTCGGCGAGTGTTTCCTCGGCCTTCTCCCGCGTCTCCTGAGCCAGTTTGGTAGTCTGTTCGCCTAACTCGATCCCTTTCTGGCGAATCTGCTCGCGGGTTTCCTCACCCGACTGCGGCGCGAAGAGAATCGCGGCGGCCGCCCCGACCAATCCGCCTACTAAGAACCCCGTGAGAAACGATCCGAAATCATCCTTATGTGCCATGCTGTGTTCCTCCTTTCTGATCCTGTATGGGTTTTGAATGGGGCCGGGCCGCTTTGGCAATGCCGGTCACATTACTGATGACCTGCTGCACGCCTGAGGTGAACCCGGCGACTTTGATAAGTGGCGAAACCAGATTTTCACTGACGAAGGCTGTGGTGCCCCGCACCGTCGAAGCGGTGTCGTTGACCGAGCGCAGCAGCGGCTGCGTCTCCTCCCGCAAGACCTTGATCAAGGCCTGCACCTCGAAGGTGAGGACAATGAGTGCAAGGCCGATGAGGAAGCTTTCTACGGCGACGAAGACGATGGCGATGTCACGGACGATCTGCGTGACCGTTGGGTTGTTGGCCATGAGCACGATCGCGGTGACCATGACCACAAGGATAAGGATGCTGCCGCCGATGATCAGGAATTGTATCCGGCGCGCGGACGCCTCGTCTGACAGGGTGGGAGTGGGGGCCTGAACTTCGGGTACTTCCGGTTCCTTGGCTTCCATAGGTTTCACCTCCTCATTAGATGCACCAACCTATTATACCATGTTGTGCCAAAAGAAACAAGATTTTGCTACAAAATATGTGGATGTGTTTCGCGGAGATCTGACTCGGCGCGGGCGCTATGTGAAGAAACAGAGGAGGGGGGCGACCCCCCCTCCTCTGTTTCTTGTGTGTTATTCCACGAGGCGGAGGAAGATGCGTTTGTAGAGTTCGTCGAAGATTTCACTAAGCTGCTCCGGGCGCGGTGCGTTGCGGTGTACCCCGCCGGTCAGTTCGGCGACGTACTCCATCAGCTCGAAGTCGGCGGAGTTGCCTAAGGTGATGGTGTAGATGACGATGCCGTTGTTGCGCGCCTGCATGGCGTAGTAGACGGTGCAGTCTTTGGCCCGGTCCCAGGTGGTATCTCCGGTGTCGTTGGGCGGCCACAGGTTGTCATTGTAGCACGCCGGCGTGGCCAGGTTGGTGGTCTCGTTCGCGCGGCCATCGGTCATGACGATCATGATGTGGGCCGCACCGGGGCGGCCGTAATTCTGGTAGCCATTGACCGTGCGGTTGCTCAGGATCTCGATGCCCTTCTGGATGCCGTCAGCGATGTTGGTGCTGCCGGTTGCGTGGGTGGCATCCAGGTGTGCGATGACCGAGCCTTCGATCACGTCGCTGGAGAGCCCGCTTTCCTCGTCGTAGCCCACGGCACAGGTATCCGCGCCCAGGCGGCGCACGCACTGCAGCCGGTCTTTGATCGTTGCGCTGCTGTTGTAGATGATATAGCCGATCTGGTCGTAGCGCGGGTCCAACCGGCGCACGAAGCTCTTGGCGGCCTCTACGGAAGCGCGCATGGGCTGCTCGTCGTCGTAGATGTCATCCAGGAGGCGGTTGGGATTCACAGGAAAGGCCATTGCCGCGGTGCAGACCGGGCGCTTGGGATCGCTGGGAGACGGGGAACCGCCGAAACGGGCGTCGCAGGGGTCACAGGCCCAGCCGGTGCGGTTGTTGTCGGCCCGGTTGGTGGCGGGTGCTTTGAGCACGTTGCTCACGATGCCACTGTAACTGCTGGAGACAACGGTGCTGTCTGTGGTGCTGTACTTGAAGAAGGAAGCCGGATCGCGGCTGTCGTTCGTGATGAAGATGCGGTCGAGCCGGAAGCCGTTGGCCCCTGCCCAGATGTTGAGCGTATAGGTCTTGCCGCTGATGAGCGACTGCGCACAGGGCTGCGTGGCGCTGTTGCCGCAGCCGAAGCGGCGGAAGGTCCATTTGCTGGAGGAGCCGCCGTTGGGATAGCTGTCGGAATTGCCCGCAACACCTTTGCCGATGGGGTTGCCGTCCAATCCCCAAAAGAGGTAGTTGGCGCTGCTCGAATCCCCGCCCTGACCGCGGAACCAGACGTACCAGGTGCCGCTGCTGGGGACGGTGAATTCGTAGTCGACGCGCGGTGCCGGGAAGGGCCCGCCCCAACTGTAGATGGCATCACTGCGCAAACACATCTCGCCGTCGTTGATGTCGGTCCAGGAGCAGGGGACGCCGGTCCCATCCGCGTTGATGTGAGTGCGTGGGGGGTTGTGCTCAAGGTAGCCGCCATCCGTATCGCGGCCAAAGGCGCCGTTATTCCCCATATAGCTGCTGCTGGAATAGTATTTTCCGTTGCGCCCCAATACCCAGTAGGTCATGCCGGTGGTGTAGAGGTCACGGTTGTACGAGGGGGTGGCGAACCCGTATTCCTCCGCCTCGATGAGGATATACTTTTTGCCGTCGTAGGTATAGGCGGAACTCCCCTCGCAGTGGTCGGCTGTCCCGTCCAGATCGCCGTCCCAGGGGAGCGGGTAGAAGCTGCCGTCGGGATAGGCGACGCCGGTCTTGGGCCGCCAGCAGCCGTAGCAGAGCGTGTCGAACTCCATCGAACCGGAGTTATCGAAGACCAGCGCGACATCCAGGTGGTTGATGTTTTCGGCCGTTGCCGAGCCTTTCACCGGAACGTCCACGAAGTTGAGGACGCGCATGAAGTAGACCGGCGCGTTGGCCGTCAGGTCAACGCGGATGCGGTCCGACGAGTCCGCCAGGTAGGGATTGGCCGGATCGCGGTAGTCGATCGTGTTGATGTGGATGATGCGCTCGGCATCCTCGGCCAGCGGTCCGGAGTAGTAGTTGTTGTCGATCTCCACCCGTACGGTGTTGGTGAGGGTGCATTGGTAGCTCGCGGCATTGGCCCCGACCTGGAGACCGCACCCGTAGTCGTTCTCCTCCAGGAACTCCAGCGCACGGATGTGCGCAGCGCCCTCCAACGGCAGTTCGGCAGCGGCGGCCAGCGCGGCCGCGTCTGCTGCACGGCGGATGCGGATGCGTTCTACGTAGGCGATCCCCAGATCGACCGCCAGGCCGATGAAGGCGATCAGCGTGATGATGCCGAAGGCGATGATGATCAGGCTTTGGCCTTTTTCATTGCGTAGTTTCATCTTATTCATGGGTTTTTAATCCTCCTGTTAAGAGCATATCTTTTGGAGACTCTAAAGGCCTTTAGTTGATGCGTGAGTCGCGCATTACCCGCATCGAGGAGGAGAGGTAGAGGGTCATCGGGTCGGGGACCTGCAGCATATTCAAGACGACACCCAGTAAGAAGGGACGGTGGGCGAAAAAGGTCTCGATCACCACGATTTCGCTGGTCTGCGGGTCGTAGCCTTCCGCAACCCGGCGGTCGTTGATCTTTCCGGTGATGTCGCCGTGGAAGTCTTCATAATTCCCGCTGATGCGGCTGTACACCTGGGGGTCGGTCACGCTCGGCAGATAGATGGGCGCACCATCGATGTAGATCGTACCGGTCACCACGATGGTGCGGTCGCCCAAGTTTCCGTCCTCATCGATGGGAAAGTGGGTGAGGATGATGCCTAAGTTGGCATCCTCACCTACGGTGACGAAGGCGTTCTCCAGGATCCCCGACTCGGGCTCGCGGATGCCGCCGCTGACCACGATGCGATCGAGGACTGTTTCATCCTCGAAGCGACCGCGGGAGGCCAGCCGCACGCCCTCGCGGTTGGCGGAGGCCAGCGTGAGATAATCGTAGAACGCAGTGCCTATTTCCACCATGCCCAAGAAGAGCAGAAGTAGAAACGGCAGGACCAGTGCGAACTCGACGACGCTCTGGCCATTTTTCTCTTTTAGAACATTGAAATACTTTTTCATGGTTTTGCTCCTCCTGCTGCGTGCTACAGCAGACCTTCACAAGCTGTGGTACGGTTACCGGAAGCGCGATGAATCGCGCACTACCAGCCCTTTATCCTATGACGCTTCAAGGTTCGTAGTAAGCGCTTCCGCGCTCCTACAACGGCCTCTCAGGGGGTCGCCGCATCCGCAGGGATCTCCTGGAAATCGAGTACCTTCCCCTCCTGGCTGAGCAGCGTGATTTGCCAGATCAGGCCGCCTTCAGGGCGAGTCCCCAGGTGAAGGGCCAATGTCTGTGCCTGAGGCTGGCTCCACAGGAGCTGGCCGCGTCCCGCCCACCAGGTGTCGAGGGCAGCGCCGCTGTCCATACCCCAGGTGTCCAACGCCAGCGGCTGCTGCGGATAGAGTGCCGCCAGTTGGCGCAGCACCCAGACGTCGCTTCCCTCGATCAGGACGTTTGCCAATTGCTGGCTGGTGGGCGAGTAGACCTGGAAGGTCCAGCCGGCAGGGCTTTTATCCTCTTTTTGGAAGGTGCAGGAGAGGGCGACTACCGTCCCGTCCTGCGCCCATCCGGACAGCCACTGGTTTAGCGTGGTGTAGGCCTCGCGGGCGGTCTGCGTGTTGCTTATGGGGGCGGATCCTCCCGTGCTGCCCGGGTTCAGACCTGCAGGGTTTCCGCCGCTGACGCCGGCATGGAGCCAGCTCACCCCCAGCGCGATCAGCAGTGCTGTGGAGAGCAGTCCCAGTCCCAAAAGCAGAAATTTTCCTTTCATTTCTTTGTTCCTTCCCTGACTGTCAGGTGCGAGCGCGCATGATCACCGGCAGATAGATCGTGTTGGGCGATTGGTAGGGGTTCGGTGGAATGGTGGCTGTGGGTGTGGCCGGCAGGCTTTCGTCCGTGGTGGGGATGGGGGTCGGCGCTTCGTAGCGCGTGCCGTTGTAGCTGTAGGCGACGCGGTAGACGGGATAGCCTTCGCCACTGCTTGCGTTGTACCATTCCTGCCGCATGTAGACGACGTGCTCGCCGTGGGGATCATAGTCACGGCTGGCCAGCGCCAGGTCGGGATTCAGGTAGTGGTTTGTCGATTCCGACTCCCCGAAAAGCCATCGGCCCTCCGTCTGCCAGTCCAGCCCCTCGGGGCTCTTCCAGGTGATGACGCGGGTGGTGGTGATTACGTAGGTGTCGGAGTAGGGATACGTATTGCCGGGGATCTGCCAGGCGACGACCGGCAGCCCGGCACTGTCCATGGCGACGGCAGGGCGTAGATAGGAGAAGTACTCCTCTCCACCCTCTCCGCCTTCCTCCGTGCCTGCATATTTGTAGGTAGCTTCGCCGTAGAAGATGCTTTCCATGATTCGTTCGCTTAATACCTCGCGGATATTGGAATTGATGAAGGTGTTTCCGTTGTCATTCGACCGATAGTAATATAAGCCAAACTCCTCACAGGGAGCAGTTCCGTTGAGGGTATCGAAGCGGTTCCAGGCAATCAACACCCGGTCGTGCGGCGCGCCGCTGGCGGCGACCGCCGGGCGCGGGTAGACGCCGGCCGCCAAAAAGGTCCTGACGTTGCCACAGCTACCGGTCTCTGTGCAGCGGAGGTACTGCACCCGTCCGTTGGTCCATGAGGCGTGACCATCGGGAACTGCATCATGTGTCTCCCAGACGATGTGGGCGTAGCCGGTCCCATTGCTGGCGCGGGCCCAGGTGAGCGCCGGCCGGTAGGCTTTCTCGCCGCCGGACAGGAGGAAGGTGGTCCAGGTGTCGCCGCTGGGGCGAGCCGCACGTATCTGACTGCCCAGGGTAGTGCCTTCGATCTGCCGCCGCCCGTAAACCACGAAGGGCGCGCCGTCCGCGCTGACCGCGATCGCGGCCTCTAACAGGTAGAAGCCTGTGCTTTGCGGATCTTCGGAGGCGAGGGTGATGTCCTCGCCGCAGGATGCCTCCCCACCGGAGAGGTCACAGGCGCGGTAGTGCAGGCTGGTCGAGGTGGTCAGATTCAGATCACAGGGCTCCTGGATCGTGGCGACGACGTGCGCGACGTTGTTCTCGTCCACGGCCACGTCGATGTGGTTCACGCAGGCTGTGCTGTAGGCGTTGAGAAAGACCTGGAATGGGGAAGCCCAGCCGTCATAGCTGCTCTCCTCCGTGGCCCAGCGCATCGCGCCAAAGCCGCCGGCGCGGCACGATCCATTGTGCTGGGTCTCCTGCACCCAGACAGCGGCCAACTGGTGGCCGTCCGGGCTGGTGGCCAGGTGCGGCTTGACCGCCGAGCAGGGCTCCCAACTATAGGAGAGCGGCACCGCGGAGCTGTGCGCAAAGTCGGCCCACGTCCGGGTCGCCACGGCCAGCAGCGCCGTGGTGCTCAGCAGCAGGACGGTGAAGACGATCCATAATTTTCTTTTCATGCCCGACTCCTATTGCAGCAGCAGGTTCACGGCGTAGTTGCGTTCATCGGGTACGACCGTGATCTGGGTGGATGCCATGCGCAGGCTCTCGCTCACCCACGCCTCGGCGTAGATGACGTAGTCGCCCGGCGGGACGTTGTAGAAGTGGTAGCTCCCATCCTGGATGGCGCGGGTGTGATAGACCTCCCCGCCGCGGGCGTAGGCCCAGACATCCGCGCCGGGCAGAAGCACGGTCGCGTTGTACTCGCCCAAGGTGGAGAGCAATCCACCGAACGAGGCGGTCCCGGCGACGGGATCGGGGATCGGCCAATGGGTGCAGACCTCCGCACTGATGTCGTCGAGATAGAAGAAGGTTCCGTTATAGTCCTCGTCTTGGGTGGCGTTCCAATAGAGGCGCACGGTCTCCCCGGCGTGGCTTCCCAGGTTGAAGCCGCTGGTCAGGTTGGTCTCTATTGCCTGCCAGGTGTTGCTGATCGCCCCGCCGGTGAGGATGGATTGCGGGGTGGTGTAATCTGCCCCGCTGGTGTCCTGCAGGCGCAGGTAGAGGACGTCGTCGGCGTCGGGGCCGCCGAGGCTGCATTCCAGAATGCTCTTCTGCACCCGGTAGTACGCGTCCACGGTCAGCGTGCTGATGGAGTAAACCTCGGTGGGCAGCGTGACCTCCTGGTAGAGGTAGGGCTGGGGGATGTTGTAGGTACAGGGGTAGACGCCTAAGCTGCCGTGCAGACGCATGGAGAAGCTGCCTTTGTGGTACGCTTGAGAGGTGCGGCTGAAGGCACCGGACCCGCCGGCTTTCCAGTAGGAGAAGACGGTGGCCGGGTTCCCTTCGAAGCCGGGGATGTAGACCAGTTCGCTGCACTGCACCAGTCCGGGTGGGCGGATGATGGGGTCGGTACTGGCCTGCTCCGTGCAGATATGGAAGTCATCCACGAGACCGGTCCCGTAGCTGCTGCTGTACGAGGCCTGGGCAATGCCGATGTAGTTGAGCGTGTTGGGGGCTGTGTGCGACCCCTGGCTGACCCAGTCGGTGCCGGTAGGGTTGGCCGCAGTGGAGTAGTAGAACTGGTACGTGTTGTCCTTGCGGACGATGCGCATCCAGGCGGGCAGCGGATTGACGGTGTAGTCACTGGAACCTGACGTGCGGTTTGCCGATCCGCCGTAGGTGGCCCGATATCCTGCCTGCTCCCCGATCGGGGTGCGGTAGTGGGTAGCGAGATTCATCTCGAAGGGGGACTTGGCATCGGTCGCGAGTTCCCGCACGTGCAGCCCGACTTTGGCGTACTGGTTGGTGGTAGGTTCATTGATGATCCGCAGCCGCGCGTCGAAATCCCCCTCGACGGGTTGATAGATGTAGTAGAAGTTATCCGAAGTGCCCCAGAGTGTGCTGCCTTTGCTTACGATCTGCAACCGGCCGGACGAGTTGGAGGTGGAACCGTTGACGCTGGTGCTGCCGACGTTGGCCGCAGTCCACTGGCTGCCCAGCCCGGAGTTGAAGTCATCGCTCATGGAGGCATTGGGGATGCCGCACTCCATGCTGAAATTCAGCGGCCCGAAGGTGTTGTTGTCCTCGCCACCCTCTTCACCTTCGTCAATGTAGTCGGTCGTATCCACCTGGGCCCACAGCGTATTCTCGCCGAAGGCGGCGTTGGCTACGGTCAGTGTGAAGACCGTACTCTCGTAGGGACCCAGATTGCTGATCCACTGCTTTTGATCTCCAAGCTGCCGGATGCCGGGCGTGTCTGACAGGTTAAGGTAGAGATCGAGATCGAAGGGTTCGTTGATAAGGCTGACGGGCGCCAGGTTCTCGACCTCCACGGTGATGGTGAGTATGGTGCCTGAGAGGCGCTGTGACACCGGGTTGAGGATGGTGACGGCCGCGATGTGCAGGTCCGGCGGAACCTCGGCGATTTGCAGCAGCGCGGAGTAGGCTGCACGGGTGCTGTCGCTGCTGCACGCATTGGTGCCGCCGTCACCCCGGTGGGATTCGATGCGGTAGTATCCGGCAACCCCCACGGGGACCTGTACGGCGACAGTCGAAGCCGTGTCCAGGGTGGCGGACTCGACGTTGACGGGATAGGCCAGCCGTTCGGTGACCGCCGTGCTGGTGAGGACTGGGCACCACCACAGGGAGTAGGGGTTATTGGTATAAAGATGGTCGTAGACGTCGACGCCGATCCAGTCAAGTGGGGCCGGGTTGTGGTCGGAGACGATCAGGTAAGGTGTCCCGGCGGTGATGATCCATTCCTTGGTCGCGTCATCCGACGGCTCCTCCGCATCGATCTCCCCATCGCCGTCGTAATCCAACCAGGCCCGGATGTGCGCGACGGTCGGTTCGTTGGCATAGATCGCCGTACGCGCCCACCCATCACCGCTGGTAGAGATCGAGGTTTCCTGCGATCCCGTCCCGGAGTATTGGAAGCTCCCGGCATCCACACGGAAGGTGACGACGGCTCCGGCGACCGCCTGTCCGTAGGGGTCGGTCACCCGAGCCCCGAACTCATGCTCGCGTTCATCGGGCAGCATGTTGGTCGCCATGGTAAAGTTAAGCTCGATGTGGTAAATGGGCAGGGGGGTAGGGGTAGGCGAGGGTCCGAAGGTGGGCGTGGGCAGTGGCGTGACGGTGTCCTGCGGCGTCCCCTGCGGCTCGAGCGTGTAGTTCGCCGGGATGGTGGGCGGGACCTGGTTGCCGTAGCCGACCTGCACCCCCTCGTTGATCATCTCGGACGAGGCGGAGACCCGCACATTGTCGTAGCTGAGGAGGGGGCCGTAGATCACCAGCGGCACGTTGTGGACTACCCGCACGCGGACTGGCAGCCCCTGCAGGCCGGGGTGGTCTTCCTGGGCGGCTGCATCGAACGCAGGCAGCCCCCATACCTGCACACCGTACATCCCGGGGTCATGGAGGTGAGTCTGGATGCAGTTCCAACTATTGACGGGGCTGCCATCACAGATGTCCTGCATCCGCAGGCCCAGGGCGGCCTCGGTGGCCTTGAGTTTGATGAGCTTCACCCGCCGGTCGTAGTAATCGTCGTCGTCTTCATAGGGGTCTGTCGTGTAGCCGGGGCTTGGGCAGTAAGGCCAGGGTTCATCCGCAATGGAGCCATCCTTGTCACTGTCCATACAGTCGCCCTGGTTGGGCTGATAGGAGACGGCGAAGCGGGCGGCTTCGCGTGCCGCATGATTGACGGTAATGTATCCCTGCATGAGGAACGCCCCATCAATGATCGCCAACATCACC
>JAVEWB010000026.1:0-3002 GCA_034004765.1 Anaerolineae bacterium | reverse complement strand
ACTGTCCATACAGTCGCCCTGGTTGGGCTGATAGGAGACGGCGAAGCGGGCGGCTTCGCGTGCCGCATGATTGACGGTAATGTATCCCTGCATGAGGAACGCCCCATCAATGATCGCCAACATCACCGCGATGAGCAGCGGCAAGATGAGGGCGAATTCCACCATACTTTGTCCTTTTATTCGCTGGTGCATTCCATCCTCCCATTTCTTGTTAGTCTCGGCGGAACCAGGAAGTGTGTGAAGTGAGGTATAGGACATATAGGAGAACTACAGTGAAACCGAGTCCTCCTAGTTTCTATTTTAGCGTAGTGGAAGCCCCTTGTCAACGGTACAAAAGTACCTCGGGTTTGGTTATGGTATAGGATTTCAAGGAATAGCCCCAGTTTTCGCCCGGTTTCGGTTAGAACGAATTGGTATTTGGTAAGACGACGCGCTTGCAGGGCCATCCGCCGGATTGTCCCCGTATGCAGTGTGCTATAATGAGGGGTAAGGATTTCTTTTTGTGGAGGCCGGTGAATGGATGAGTATGAGAAGCCCCTGAAGGATGTGGAAGCACACCTGGGATATGAATTTCAGGATCCGGCACTGCTTCGGCTGGCGCTGACGCACCCGTCGTACGCGCACGAGCACCCTGAGGCGGGCGGCGGAGAGCATCATAATCAGCGGCTGGAGTTCCTGGGTGATGCGGTGCTCGATTTTCTGGTGGCGGCCTGGCTCTATCGGCAGTTCCCCGATTACTCCGAAGGCCCCCTGACGCGGCTGCGGGCGACGCTGGTGCGCACCACCACACTCGCGAAGCTTGCCGAGGTGCTGGAATTGGGGCAGGTGCTCTTGCTCGGCCACGGCGAGGAGGAAAACGGCGGTCGCGAGCGTTCGGCGAATCTCTGCGATGCCCTGGAGGCGACCGTGGGGGCGCTTTACCTGGATGGTGGTTTGGATGCGGTCTGGTCACTCCTGGGCCCGTGGTTCGTGCGGGAGACCGAGGCGATTTTAGAGGCCGAGTCTTACATGGATGCGAAGTCGCGCCTTCAAGAGTGGGCGCAGGCGGAGGTGGGCATCACGCCGGGCTATCGCATCGTCGATGAGGAGGGACCGGATCACGCCAAGACCTTTACGGCACAGGTGCTGCTCGATGAGCGCGTGGTTGGGGAAGGTGCCGGCCCCAGTAAGCGGATGGCGGAGCAGGCTGCGGCCCACCAGGCACTCGCTCAGCTCACATCCGAACTCTAGACCACAGATTACGACCGCAGATTATACAGATTAGGCTGATTACGCAGATTGACGCATGACGTTTGACGCATGACGTTTTCACGAATCACGTTTCACGAATCCCGGATCCCGTTTCATTCTTCCCTTCCTTCATGCTATAATCAGATTAGCGCTTTCTTTGCTCCCAAGATGAAACATATCGGGTGCGGCTCCCGTACTATAGGCAGAAGAGCCGACGGAGGGTGTAATTCATGATGCGTTTCGACCGTTTTACCGAACGGGCACAAGAGGCCGCGCAGCAGGCCGTGGAGTTCATGACCCGCTATGGGCACAGTCAGGTGGATGTCGAGCACCTGCTGTTGGCGTTGGTCCGGCAGGTGGATGGGACGGTGCCGACGTTGTTGAACCAGATGGGCATCAGCCCTGAGGCACTGGCGGATCGGCTGGACAAGCTGCTGCAGGAAAACCCCCGCCCCGGGATCTATGGGGCACATGGCGGACAACAGGTCTTCATCACGCCGCGCGTCAAGCGGGTGCTGGATCTGGCACAGGAAGAGGCCAGCCGGCTGGGGGATGAGTATATCTCCACCGAGCACATCTTCCTGGCGATGTTGTTCGAACGCAATACGTCGGTGGCCCGCCTGCTTCAGGATGTCGGCGTCACCCGCGAGCGGGTGCTGGAGGCGATTCAAGGCATGCGGGGAGGGCAGAAGGTGACCAATCCGCAGGCGGAATCGCAGTATCGCATCCTGGATAAGTACAGCCGCGACCTCACGCAGATGGCGCGGGAGCATCGGCTGGATCCGGTGATCGGGCGCGATGCGGAGATCAAGCGGGTGATTCAGGTCCTGGTGCGCCGTACCAAGAACAACCCCGTGCTCATTGGCGAGGCGGGCGTGGGCAAGACGGCGATCGTGGAAGGGCTGGCCCAGAAGATTGCGTTCGATGATGTGCCGGAGATCCTCAAGGGACGGCGGCTGCTCCAGCTCGATCTGGGCGCGCTGGTCGCGGGAACGCGGTTCCGCGGTGAGTTCGAGGAACGTCTCAAGAGCATCCTGGAAGAGGTGCAGCGCGCTGCGGGGGAGGTGATCCTCTTCATCGATGAGCTGCATACCGTGGTAGGGGCGGGCAATGCGACAGGCGCGCTGGATGCCTCGAATATGATCAAACCGGCGCTGGCGCGGGGCGAGCTGCAGTGCCTGGGCGCGACGACGTTGGATGAGTACCGCCAATATATCGAAAAGGATGGGGCGTTGGAACGGCGTTTCGCCCCGGTTTTCGTGGATGAACCCTCGGTCGAGAACACGATCGAGATGCTGCATGGGCTGCGCGACCGCTACGAAGCGCACCACAAGGTCCATATCTCCGATGAAGCGCTGGTGGCCTGTGCGCAACTGGCGCACCGGTATGTCACCGATCGCCATTTGCCGGATAAGGCCATCGATTTGATGGATGAGGCGGCGGCCAAGCTGCGCGTGGCGCTCTACACGCTGCCGCCGGATCTCAAGCGGCTGGAGACGGAGATCACCCGTCTGCGCAATGAGGAGGAGGCGGCGGGCAATACGCGCGATTACGAGCGCGCTGCGGAGTTGAAGGTGCAGCGGCTGCGGGTCGAGCAGGTCTTCGAGAAGAAGCGCGAGGAGTGGTTCGACAACCAGCAGATCGACGAGACGGTGGAGGTGGGCGACATTGCGGAAGTCGTCTCAGCCTGGACCGGCATCCCGGTCACGCAGGTCATGGAGGCGGAAGCGGCCAAGCTTCTGCGCATGGAGGAAGCGCTGCAAGGACGCATC
>JAVEWB010000367.1:0-3151 GCA_034004765.1 Anaerolineae bacterium | reverse complement strand
CAAATGCGCGACAACCTGCCCATCGCGGTCCGCTACCCGGAAGTCCCATGCCATGCCCCCCTGACGGCCGAACCCACCCGAGAGTGCACCGCCCCCGCCGGGACCGCCATGCGTCCCAGGAGTAGAAGACGAAGAGGTCAATGCCTCTTGAAGCCCTTCCCATGAGCCGTGATCGGCGTGATAGGCGATCAGCGATGCGGCAAGGCTCTGCGCGCGCCCGCTGTAAAGCGCGGTATAGGCGCGGAATTCACGCTCCGTGCGCTGCCCTACCAACAGCGCGATCGTTCCTACTGCGACGAGGATAACCAGGACGAAGGCCAGAAGTCCCTTCTGATACAGGCGCATCAACGGCCTCCTTTACACATCGTCCGCCAGCCGGTAGCCGGCTCCCCGGACCGTAAGAAGGATGACAGGGTTGGCCGGGTCAGGTTCCAGCTTCCGCCGCAGATTCTTGATATGCGCGTCTATGGTGCGCTCATAGGCCTCGAAGGCCACGCCCTGCACGGCCTCCAGGAGATCCGCACGTGACAGGACGCGCCCCGGCGCACGCATGAAGATCGCCAGCAGGTCGAATTCGGTCGCGGTCAGCTCCACCGGCCGTTCGCCCAGTTTGACCTCCCGCCGCCCGTAATCCAACGTGAGGGAGCCCACACGGAGCACCTCGGCTGCGGCAGGGCCCGACTGAGCCCGGCGCAGGACGGCCCGCACCCGTGCCACGACCTCGCGGGGGCTGAATGGCTTGGACACGTAATCGTCCGCACCCATCTCCAGCCCCACAATGCGGTCCGTCTCCTCGACCCGCGCCGTGAGCATGATAATCGCCACCTCCGGCTGCTCCGCGCGGATGCGGCGGGTGAACTCCAGCCCATCCATCTCCGGCATCTGGAGATCCAGGATCACCAGATCCGGCTTCTCTTGGCGGGCGGCAAAGAGCCCCTCTTTACCGTTGTAAGCGATCGCCACCCGATATCCGGCCTGCTCCAGGTAGCCGCGCAGCACGCGCACGATCTGAGGTTCATCGTCAACAACCAGAATGGTCTGTGTCATAAGCCCTCCAATGAAACACACCTAAATTATAGCGCATCTGCGCGACTTGTGGAATATGAGGTATAGAGCAGCCGGATTGCTCAGATCCCAAAATGAAAAGGCCCTGAAGATTTCTTAAAACCTTCAGGGCCTTTCTGGGAAGCAAAAGAATTACTTCTCTTCCGATGCGCCGCCGTCCAGCAGCAGGTCAGCACTCAGCGCTTTAAGATCAAGCGGGAAGCCCGCCACCATAAAATAGGCCTTGTCCGCCTCCGCAGCCAGGCGTTGGTTGGCCCAGCCCAAGAGATCGCGATAGACCCGCCCCAAGGCATAGGGCGGGACCACGCCGCAGCCCACCTCATTGCTCACCAGGACCCAAGGAAGGTCACTGGCACGGAAAGCCGCCAGCAGGTTATCCAGTTCCACATCGACCCGCGCCCGAGCCGCCGCATCATCCAGGTTCTCCAACTCCAGATCGGCCTCGGAGAGCCCTGCCAGGATCAAGTTGGAGATCAACATGGTCACGCAGTCCAGCAGCACGGCATCGGCAGGGCCGGCAGCCAGCGCAGCGCTCACCGCCGGGCCGACGCCGGTTGGAGCCTCGACCGTCCGCCACTCCGGAGGGCGTGCCTGACGGTGCACGGCAATGCGTGCCTGCATCTCCTCGTCCCCCGCCTGCGCCGTCGCAACGTAAATCACGCGCTTGCCCAGCGTCTTGACCAGCTTTTCCGCATAACTGCTCTTGCCGCTGCGCGCGCCACCCAGCAAAAGGATCAACTGCCTGCCCATCCCTGCACCTCCAATCCGCAGCGTTCTCCGATGAGAGAAAGAATAAGATCGCGTCCCGCAAGAAAATGCTCCTGCTCGAAAACCTCTAAGGTCAGGACACCCCGGTAATTTGCCGCAGTAAGCAGCATGAACACCTCTGCCAGCACCGCGGGATCGGCCAGGTCCAGGCCGCGATGATCCCGCTGATCCCTGGAGCCGTGCAGGTGGATCACCCGCGTGCGCTCCAGCCGCGACCGCAGGTAGGGAAGCGGGTCATGATCATACTTGAAAAAGTGGCCGATGTCCACGCAGGCACTAATCGGGAGCCGGTCGAAGATAGGCGCAAAGACCTCCGGGTTATAGTTCTCCAGGTTCTCCAACGCCACCAACTGCATCTCACCGATCTCGCGGCCGATGGCCTCCATGATTCGCAGTGAGCGTTCCTGCCAGCGGGCAACCGTGGTCGCACTGGCTCCCTCCTCGACGGCCACCCCATCCAGGTGCATCACGTAGGCCCAGGGAGCCAGATCGCGGGTCATGCGGATGACTTGGCGTGCCTTCTCCATAGAGCGGTTGCTCCACAGATCATGGCCGTCTTCCAGAATCAAGTCCAACGGCAGGTGTACCGTGTAGGTCAGGTCGTGCACCTCCGCCAGTTCCCGCATCGCCGCCACCTCACCCGGCGTGGGGAAGTTGCACAGGCCATCGACCTCGAAAAGGACCAGCTCCATATCGTCCGCCAGCGGGCCCAAATACCGCGCTTCGGAGACCAGATCAGCCGGATAAAGGCAGGAAGGGACACCCAGTCGAAAAGGGAAATGGGGTTTCATGCAAGACCTTTCAGAATGAGCAGCGATAATAAAGCCACCACCTCGGCGACCTCATTGATCGCCCCGTACACGTCGCCGGTCAGCCCCCCAATGCGGCGCTGTGCGAACGCGGCCACGCCCAGCATCGAGAGACTCACCGCCGCCACCAAGAACACACCCACCCAACACAGCGCCCCTACAGCCACCGCAACGGCTACCAGTGCTGCCAGCGCGACCTCCCGCCAGGTCAAGCCTTCGCGGAAAAGCTGTCCTAATCCCGGGCCGGGGCGGGCATAAGGATAGGCTCGGGCAGCGTAGACCATGGCCGCCCGGGTTACCGTAGGAATCACCACTAACGCCGCTCCCCGAAACTCGCCCGGCAGATCCAACAGCGCAGTGAACTTGAGCAGCAGCAGGCAGACCGCGCCGACCACTGCAAACGCCCCCACATGCGTATCCTTGAGGATCTCCAGCCGCTTCTCAGGAGGTTTGGCCACCAGAAGGCCGTCGCAGCAGTCCAGGAATCCATCGAGATGGAGCGCGCCGGT
>JAVEWB010000366.1:0-3160 GCA_034004765.1 Anaerolineae bacterium | reverse complement strand
GCACCCTATTGGTTATGTGCGCGGCGGGGGTGAGGGCAGCGGCTCTCTGGAGATCCTGGAGCCCTTCCGGCCGGCGCTCAAGCAGCTCGATCAGTTCAGCCACGTGATCGTGGTCTGGTGGGCGGACCGGAACGACACGCCGGAGGCGCGCAGCCTCCTGCAGTGCAATCCGCCCTATGCGGAGGACAAATGCACCGGCGTCTTCGCCTGCCGGGCGGAGTATCGCCCCAATCCGGTCGCGCTGACCGTCTGCCAGATCCTCTCGGTCGATGAGGCGACTGGGCGGGTGGAGCTCCCGTACATCGACGCCGATGACGGCACACCGATCGTGGACCTGAAGGCCTACTTCCCGATCTGCGACCGCGTGCGGGACGCGCACATCCCGGAATGGCTCTCCGGCTGGCCGAAATGCGTGGAGGACGGGTACAAGCTGGAATTCTAATCCAAAACCTCATCCCCCGCCCCCCTCGCCAATCCTTGGAGAGGGGGGTAGGGGGGGTGAGGCAAGCGGGAAATAGAGCAGCGTCTCGCTGTCCGGACGGCAGGCGCTGTCAAACCCCTGCGGGTACACCTGCAGAAGGAGTGTGTTGGCGAGCTGCTGGCCCGACTTGGGCAGCCAGGTGTGATGGACGTAATCCTGGCTCAGACGGAGGTCACCGTAGGGCCCTTTGTGGATGAAGCGGGCGTAGCTCGCGGCGGGCAGCGTTTTTGCCAGCAAATCGGGAGCGAGCGGATCGGTCGGCGCGGCTTCGACGGCAGCCATGTAAAAGCGGGTCATCACCTGGTCCTGACTGTGCGCGGCAGCCCAGAGGAGACCGTAGCGCTGGGGTGTTGGGACTTCCTCAAATTCGTCTTCGACGATCTCCCAGAGCTGCGGGACCACCGCGGCGTCGTCCGTGATCATCGTCGTGAGCCCCACAAGGCACAGCGGCCCACGCTCCTCCAGCACCGGTTTGAGGTACGGCCCTTTGTTGATGTGGCGGATGTAGGCGGCGGTGGCCTCTGGCATGAGCGTTTGGTAGGCGGGCCGCTTTCGCCATTGATAGGGCTGCATCCCGAACATGCGTTTGAACGCCCGTGTGTAGGTCTCGTGGTTGTTGAACTGGTAGTCGAAGGCGACGTCGATGATCTTCCGGTCGGTATCCGCCAGCTCCACGGCGGATTCGGAGAGCCGCCGCCGAATGAGGTAATCGTACGGCGTAAGGTGGAGCGTCTGGCTGAACACGCGGCAGAAATGGTACAGCGAGAAGGCGGCAGCGTCGGCGATGTCGGCGACCGCGATCTCCTGCTTGAGGTTGCCTTCGATGAAGTCAACCGCTTTGATGATGGGCGTGAGATCGGTCATGGTTATTGGGGTTTCACCGGCACGTGCACCTCGATCTCCGAGGTGGTCAGATGTTCCATCCCCTTGAAGCGCTCGTCGTATCGCTCGAACATGTACGGGTAGGCCTCCTGATACCCCGACGCAGGAAGCCATTCGCGGTAGATCGTGCGGGTCCAGTCACCCGTGATCTCCTCCCCTTTTAGTGTGAAGACCGCGTACTGCGTCGGCGGAAGGACTTTCACCAGCAGATCGACCGGCAGGCCGTCCAGCGACACCGCTTCCACGCCGACAAAGACCTCGTAATGTCCCTTGGCGGGCGTCTCTGCGTGGGTGATGTGGAGCTCGTAGCCGACGCCGGGGGCGTGGAGCAGCGGGGCGATTTCCTTGCCGCGCCGCTCCATGTAGGCCATGAAGCGGCTCCAGAGCCGTCCGATTTCGTTCTCCTCCTCCCAGTCGCCGCTGGTGGCGAAGGGATCCCCGAAGAAGCTGAAGCCCACGAGGAGCAGGCGTTCTTTTTCGATGATAAGCGGTTCCATTCCAAATCCTCCCGATGTCGCGGTGATCAAAAGAGAAGCCGAGCTGGTGCTCGACGTTCCCAGGGGGTCAGGCCTTGTTGAGTCGATAGTGAAGGGTCCACTGTGTTTCCCTGAACAGCCTGACGTGTTTGAAGAGCCGGAAAGCTCCCAGTTTCTTCTCGTCCTCGTCGAAATAGGACCAGTCATCCAGGTATTCGATGCCGGGGCCCCAGGTTTCCAGTTCGGTATTCTGGCCAACGCCGGAATGGAAGCGGGTGCCTTTGCCCATCGGCAGCCGCCGCTGCATCTTGGCGCTGATCATATCTCTCCAGAAGGGGGCGAGCCAGATCTTATTGAACACCTCGCAGACCAGCTCACAGCCGGGGAAGTGCGATTGCAGGGCCAGGACCAACGCCCTGACATCCGGCTCGTGGAGGTACATGAAGACGCCTTCGGCCAGAAAGAGGAAGGGGCCGGTTTCCCGCTGGCTGAGGTCATCCATCCAGGCCTCCTCCAGTGCCGAGGAAGCGATGAAATGATAGCGCTCGCTCTCCGGCAGAAGCTGCTGTTTGAGGGCAATGACCTCCGGGAGATCCAGATCGTAGAAGTGACCCTGTCCGTTGTCGGCCCGCCAGAAGCGCGTATCCATCCCACAGCCGAGGTTGACCACCGTCCCGGTCGGGTGCTGCGCCAGAAAGGCCCGGGTGTAGGCGTCGTAGCGCTTCGCACGCAGCGCGATGTGCACGATGACCCGATGGTCGATCTTCCCGGCGGCGATCTGCCGATTCAGTGGGTTCTTCGATGTGGCGAGCTGCGGGCTTAAGCGTCGGGTGAGTTCGACTGCCTTGGGGTCGTCCAAAATAGGATCTTTGGACTGGCTCTCAAGGGCATGGCAGTACAGCGTCAACAACGATGTCTGCGAGACGTCGTTCAAGGCAATCTGGGGTTGGGCGTTGGCTTCCATCTTGATCTCCTCTCGGTGCAGTTCGAGTATAGCACGCTGGGGAAAATTGACCATGAACCACACGAAAAAGAGCCGTGGACGACCAGGATGTTAACCACGGAACACACGGAATACACGGAAAAGAGAACGAACCCGGATGAACAGGCTCTTTCCTCATCCAGCCTGTTCATCCGGGTCGTAGTCTTCACCACAGGCACGCATCACGTTTCATGTTTTGCGCATCACGTTTCACGCATCACGTTTTACGTTTGACGTCCCCTCACCCCATGACCACCTTGACTTGATAGCGTCCCCCGGCTTTCCCCATCGGGATGACCGTTCCCGTGATGGGCTGCCCATCGACCCGGATCTCGCGCA
>JAVEWB010000365.1:0-3165 GCA_034004765.1 Anaerolineae bacterium | reverse complement strand
GGCTGGCCGGCAAAAGGCGTCCTGGAGCATCCTCATGATAAGCTGATTGCCTGGGCGCGGCTTGATTCGAAACAGACGCTTTCCCAGGCGGTGGCTTCGGGTTGGCCTTTGCGGGATAAGAACCGTCCCCTTTATGTCGAGGGGGAGCTTCGGCGCAAAAATGGAAGCGTAGTGAGTGTGGGGATTACGTATGCTCCATTGCTGGGGCGTTCAGATCGCCTGCTCAATATTATTGGGGTAGTACGTGATATTACGCGGTTCCGTGAAGCGGACGTGTTGAAAGATACGTTTATCTCTGTGGTTTCCCACGAACTCAAGACGCCGGTTGCCATTATCAAGGGGTATGCAGAGACCCTGCGCCGCCCTGAGGCCCGACGCGATCCGGCGCTCATGGAGGAGATGTTGGGAGCCATTGCGGACGAGTCAGATCGCCTGGCCCGTCTGGTCGATGACCTGCTCGATGCCTCCCGCCTTCAGGCAGGAGGGCTTCCGTTTCAGGAAGTGGAGGATGTCGATTTGCGTACGCTCGCCCGCCGCGTGGTAGAGCGGTATAGCCGGCAATCCGATCGCCATCGCCTGGTCCTGGATTTTCCTGAGGAGTTCCCGGTTGTCAAGGGCAATCCGAAGCGGCTGGATCAGGTGCTGGATAATTTGGTCTCCAATGCGATCAAGTACTCGCCGCAGGGAGGGGAAGTGCGAATTGCCGGGGAAGCGACGCCGGCAGAGGTGACGCTCTCGGTCAAGGACTCCGGCGTGGGTATTCCTTTCGAAGAGCAGGAGCGCATCTTTGATCGTTTTTACCGTGTGCAGAACCCGGAAACACGCGCGGCATCGGGGACGGGGTTGGGGCTTTACCTTACGCGGGCCATTGTGCAGGCCCACGGCGGACGCATTTGGGTTGAAAGCACACTGGGCCAGGGGGCGACTTTTTACGTTGCCTTGCCCCGTGAGACCGGACTTGTTCTTTGGCAAGGGAGTGGCGGTGAGATTCCGGATGATCAACCCGCCGTTTAGCAGATGATGCCGCTATTTCATCCCTTGTTTTAGCGTGTATACTTACTGATAAGGAGTGTTGACAATGGCATATTATGCGCGAGTAACCTGTCCGGCTTGCCGGACCCAGTTCCAGGTGCCGGTGGAGCAGATTTTGGATGTGCGTGTGAATCCGGCAGTTAAAGGTCGCCTGATTAACGGTGCTGTGAACATGGCGGTTTGTCCTGCCTGTGGTATGGCTGCCGGCTTGAATTTGCCCTTTATCTACCATGACCCCGAGAAAGAAGTGGCATTGTTGTACTTACCCATAGAATCTGGGAAGACTGAGGTGGAGCGCCAACAGTCTGCCGGTACGTTGACGCGGCAGTTGATGGACGCACTGCCTATGGAGGAGCGCAAGGGGTATCTGCTGCAGCCGGAAACCTTTATTAATCTCGAGACCTTGATTCGCCGGGTACTGGAGATCGAAGGGGTCACCGAAGAGGATATGCTGCGCAGTCGGGCAAAGCAGGAATTCCTGGGTGCTTTACTGGAAGCGCCTCAAGAGGATTGGGAAAAGCTCCTGGCGGAGAAGCCTGAGATGGTCGATAAATCATTCCTCTCCCTTTTGGAGTACACGTCCCGCATGATTGCTTCCGCGGCCGGTGAGGAGAGTGATGATTTCAAAAGAGTCGCTGCGCTCTATGATTACCTTGTCGCGCATCATCCTGTAGCCCAAGAACTCAGCGCCCGGGCTAAAGCCGTTGAGCCTTTCTTTACTGAGCCTTCCCGTGAGTCTTTGCTGCAAGCATTGGTCAACGCTCCGGACGACGAAGCGGTGGCGATGTTGGTTGAGTCGGGCTTGAGCTTGATGGATTATGCCTTCTTTCAGCAGTTGTTGAAGCAGATCGAGGCGGCTGGGGATGAGGCGGAGAAGGCGCGCCTGGCTGCAATTCGCCAGAAGGTTCTGGATGTGCGTCAGGAGATCATGGCCGCCAGTCAGGATTTGATGAAGGCACGGATGGCGCTGCTGGCGAAGATGTTGAACACGGAAGATCCGCTAAAAATGGCCCGCAGTCACCTGTCCGAGCTGGATGAGGCTTTCTCCTATGTGCTGCAAGATCGCATTCAACAGGCCACCCATGACGGAAACCAGGAAGCCCTGCAGGCCTTGAATCGGCTGGTCCAGACGATTGAGTATCTTCTGGAGGAATCTATGCCGCCGGAGGTTGCGTTGGCTCGGAGACTTCTCATGGCTCCTTCTGAGGCGGAGGTCGATGCCCTTTTGGAGAAAAACAAGAAGCTGCTTCAGGAACCTTTCTTCAAGTTGGTGGACACACTGGAACAGCAGAGCCGCGGAAATGGCGAAACGGAAGCAGCGGATCGCCTGGCCCAAATCCTTGTGCGGGCGCGTACCTTCACCACCGCAGCGCCTGCATCTGCTGCGCCATCCTTGGATGCACAGGCGGGCGAACAATCGACCCCCAGCGGGTTGATTATCAGCACCCGTAAGTAAGATTGCCTGATCTTTGCTGCGTGATGCGTGAGATCCATCGCGCATCACGCAGTTTATTCTACGATTGGAGGTTATGATGGCACGACAAAAGCTTGTCCTCGTGGATGGCCATTCACTGGCGTACCGGGCGTTTCATGCTTTGCCGCCTGACCTTAAAACCTCACAGGGCGAATTGACCAACGCTGTTTATGGTTTCACTTCGATGCTCCTGACCGTTTTGGAGGAAGAGAAGCCGGATTATGCTATTGTTACTTTTGACAAAGGGCCTTCGTTCCGCGTTCGGGATTATGCCGGATATAAGGCGCACCGTGCCAAAATGCCCGACGAAATGCGGGGACAGATGGAGCGGGTGCGTCAGATTGTGAGGGTGTTAGGCCTGCCCATCGTAGAACTCGAGGACTTCGAGGCAGATGACCTCCTGGGGACCCTGTCGCGCCAGGCGGCCGAATCCGGCCTGGATGTGGTGATTGTAACCGGGGACCGGGATGCTTTACAATTAGTCGACGATCGTGTGATGGTGCTGACCTCTGGGACACGTTTCTCGGATACTCTGCGTTATACGCCCGAAAAGGTCCGTGAGAAGTATGGGCTGGAGCCTGAGCAGCTTATCGATCTTAAAGCGCTGATGGGGGATAAGTCCGATAATATCCCCGGCGTAGCCGGTATAGGAGAAAAGG